>JAGBUH010000086.1 GCA_017630915.1 Clostridia bacterium | reverse complement strand
TGGTTGCGGTAGCGAACTTCGCCGCGCCTTCATCGGTAAGAGTAAGCGAAACGCAGATTTCGGATTCGCCCTTTTCGTTGGGGAGCCAAGCTGCATACGCGCTTTCTACGTGTTCGCCTTCGAGAACAACGTTGCCCTTGGAATCCTTGAATTCAAGTTTAGCGGTTTGCATGAAGTTGTTGATCGCTTCGTTAGGGTCTTCAACGTCGGGGATTTCGATGGTAATCATGTCATCACCGGTGAGATAACAAAGCGCTTCGGTCAAGCCCTGACCGTCAAGACGGTCACGCATAACGGTTTGAACCGAATCCATACCCGAATCGAGCGCATCGCCCGAATCGTCGGTTTGTGCTTGGAAAGTAACGATAGAACCGCCTGCAAGGTCAAGACCGAGTCTTATCGTGCCGTCTTCAAAGATACCTTGCATACGTGTTTCATCATTGATGTAAACACCGCAAACGGTAATCGAGCAAACGAGCACAATAGCAAGCAGCAATAAAATAAAACGAGAAATACTCGCAACGCGTGCATAATTCATGTGCGTTTTACCTCCGAGGATTTTTGTTAATTTTTTAACATTTCAATTATACATGTATTAACCCAATAAGTCAAGAGTTTTTTTATGCTTTATGCGTTTGCAACTATACTGTAAAGTATCCCAACCCAAATAACAATAAAGAATGTCTTTTTCTTCTCCGGATTTGACGTTGACGGAGTGACGTTCTCTCCCAAAGGGGATTTTTGAAAAAATTCCCCTTCTTGCCCCTTAAACTTTTTTATGATTATATATTCACCGAAAAACGAAGTTTTTGAGGAATTTGAAGTTTTTGAGGATTATTAAGGAACTTTTTTCAAAAAGTTCCTTGATGACAATATCCTTGATGACAATATAAAATAAAGCCCCTTGACGTCAACAGAACACAACGATTACTTCACAATCTTTTCAATATGCGGACAGGTTAATGCTTCGTCGCGAAGAACGGGATTTGCCCAATAAACCGCGTTTCTGATAACCTTTTGCACGTTTTCATCATAGAAAATCGGGTAGGATTCGTGACCGGGTTGGAAATAGAAGATTCGTCCGTTGCCTCTATGGAAGGTACAACCCGAACGGAAGACTTCGCCGCCTTCGTACCAGCCGATAAACACCACCTCGTCGGGTTCGGGAATACCAAACGGTTCGGCGTAGGTTTCAACGTGGGGAAGTTCGAAATAGCGTCCCACACCCTTTGCAATCGGATGCGCAGGGTTGACAGTCCAGATACGTTCCAAATCGCCGTCTTCGCGCCAACCGAGGTTGCAGCTTGTGCCCATAAGCGCCTTGAAAACCTTGGAATGATGCGCCGAGTGCAGACCGATAAAGCCCATACCTTTGAGTACCGATTCTTTAACGCGTGTCACCACGTCGTCGGGCACAAGAAGGTGTCCCGTGTGTCCCCACCAGATAAGCACGTCGGTGTTGTCGAGCACTTCTTGGGTAAGACCGCATTCCTCGTCGTCTAACGTCGCACATCTTACTTCGATTTCGTCGGATTTCAAGAAATCCGCGATAACGGCGTGCATACCGTTGGGGTAGACAGCTGCCACGTTTTCTTTTCTTTTTTCGTGAATAAATTCGTTCCAAACTGTAACTCTAATCATTTTTCATACTCCTTCTTATTGCTTTTTTTACTGTCGGGAAAATTGTTTCCGCCATCGAGAACTGTCCCAAGTCGTTCGGGTGGAGATTATCGACGGCGTAAAGATCGCGCATCTCTTTTGTAAAGAATTTACTGCTGTCCACAAAATACACGTTCTCGTCGCCGTTTTCTTTCGCGTTTTCATAGGTCGTTTTGACGATTTCGATACGTTTTTTGTCGTTTTCGTTTGCTTTATCGTAAAATGGGTGAGTCACGAACACGACGGGGAGAACGGGTTGAACTTCGCGGATTTTCTTAAAAAACGGTTCGTGTGTTTCCTTTAAGTGTTCGAGCGAGGGTGAATTATAGTCGTAATCCATCACAAAACAAGCCAAATCGCGCGAGGCGATATGTTCGGCAATAGCAAGTTCGCCCATCGCGCTGCCCGAAAAGCCGTAATTCACGCAGTCGGCATCGAGCGCACGGCAGATTATGTTCGCGTAAGAGTTCGCAGGGCGCGAAACGCAGCCGCCTTGCGTTATCGACGAGCCGTAAAAGGCAATCGCGCCGTTGGTTCGGGGTGTGGGATATCCGATTTTCGCATCTTCGGGGAAGCCGATTTCCAATTTTCAATCCCTGCATAAAGCGGAAGATTTATCATAACTTCATTGATTCCCATGGGAAGATTAAGCGTTCCCGAATTAAAGTTCGGGTTTTCGGCAAAGGTTTGCATCATTCTTCCGACGTACTTTCTGTCGGTACCCGTGCCGATATAAGCATCAACGCCGTAAACACCCCTGTCGCAGAAATGGTGCATGCCCGTACACGCGTTTTTGAGGGTAATATGAAGCGAGATTTCGTTTGCGTCGGTTATGAATCGGACACAACAGCCTGCTGAGCACTTCGCGAGAGACCTGTTCGCGTCGGAATATTCGTCCTTTTTCGTCGCGTCGAGGCGGTAATATTCATTGTTGTTGTCTTCGGGTTTAATCAAACCGCCGAGCACAAACGGGGGATTTTTTATGTCGATATAGGTAAAACCGTCGTCGTTTTTTGCGTTGTCGGTATATTTTGACAGTTTGTCAAGCATACTCTTTTTGAGCTTGGTTTTCGAACTTTTCGGTCTTCCGAATACGAATCGTGACATTTTTAATACGTCCTTTCGGTGATTATATTTAAATTATACCACACAACATTTATTATTGCAATAAATTTAAAGATGTGCTATAATTAAATTCAAACAAAGCTTGAATTTGCGATATAAATTCCTGACGGAATTTGCGATATGTACTTCGTACGCGATATATCTTCGATGCGATATGTCACTTCGTGACGCGATATGAAAGGGTGTAAGATATGAAAGACACGGTTTGGCTCGATTGCGAGAACGACCTTTTAATGTATATAGACCAGACGAAGTTGCCGACGGAACTTAAAATCTGCTCGTGTGACGACGTTTTCGACCTTTATGAAATTATCAAGCGGTTGTCGATTCGCGGTGCGCCTGCGATTGGGGTGGGCGCGGCTATCGGGCTTTTTGCCGCGGCGAACAAGTTCGAAGACGAAACCGAAGACGGCTTCCTTTATTCTTTCAAAAAGGGCGCGGAATACGTTAATTCATCACGCCCGACCGCCGTCAATCTGTCGTGGGCGGTCAAACGTATGATTAACTGCGCCGAGCAACACAAAGGCAACGGCGTTGATGCAATCAAAAAGGCGTTGAAAGAAGAAGCGATTGCGATTTACAACGAAGATATAGAATGTTGCAAGAAGATTGGTCTTCACGGCGAAAAACTAATCAAAGACGGTGACGGGATTTTAACGCATTGTAACGCAGGCTCATTGGCGGCTGTGCGTTACGGTACGGCGTTAGCGCCCATTTACGTCGCGCACGAAAACGGCAAAAAAATCCGTGTTTACGCCGACGAAACAAGACCGCTGTTGCAGGGCGCGAGGCTGACGGCTTATGAACTTGCCGAAAGCGGTATCGACGTGACGTTGCAATGCGACAATATGGTTTCGTCACTTATGCGAGAGGGCAGGATAAACGCCGTCTTCGTCGGTGCGGACAGGGTGGCGGCTAACGGCGACACCGCCAACAAAATCGGCACTTCGGGCGTGGCGATTATCGCAAAGCATTACGGAATACCTTTTTACGTCTGCGCCCCCTTTTCGACGATTGATTTTAATTGCGAAAGCGGAAAAGACATTATAATCGAGCAACGTTTAGACTCCGAAGTGACCGAAATGCATTATAAAACACGAATGACACACGAAAACGTGAAGGTTTATAACCCCGCGTTTGACGTTACCGATAACTCATTGATTACCGGAATTATCACCGAAAGAGGTGTATTTACAGGTGATGAACTTATCAAGCAAAAATAAAAAACTACTGCTTGTCCTTAATCCCGTTGCAGGAAAAGGCAAAGGCAAGGCGATGCTTTATGAAACGGTGGAAAGGTTCACGAAATACGGTTACCGCGTGACCGTTCTGCCCACCGAATCGGGCAAAAAGACCGAAATGACCATAATTAAAGAGGCGAAAAATTACGACCTCGCGGTTGCTGTCGGCGGCGACGGAACGTTAAACAACACCGTCAGCGGTATTATCAAATCGGGCGCAGATTTGCCATTGGGCTATATTCCGCTTGGCTCGACTAATGATTTTGCCGCGTCGCTCGGTTTGCCGAAAGACCTTGAAACCGCTTGTGAAAAAATCGCAAAAGGGAAGCCGAAAGCGATTGATATCGGTCTGTTCGGCGATAAATATTTCGTTTATATCGCGTGTACGGGTATGTTCAGCGAGGCGTCTTATACCACGCCCCAACCGATGAAAAACGCGTTCGGTTACAGCGCGTATCTCTGGCAGGGTTTGATTTCCTTGAAGGATACGAAAAAGATGCGCTTTGAAATCGAAGCCGACGGCGAAAAAATCGAGGGCGATTATCTGTTCTGCGCCGTGTCGAATACCATTCGCGCAGGCGGTTTGGTTTGGTTGCCGAAGAATGAAATCAGCTTTGACGACGGACTTTTTGAACTCACCTTGATTAAAGCGCCCGAAAAGTTAAAAGACGGAACGGCGTTGGTGAACGATTTGCTTGTCAACAATATTGATTCGGGCAATTTCGTTCGCAAAAAGGTGAAATCCGCCAAAATCTTAACCGAACACAAAAGCGGTTGGGCGCTCGACGGCGAAAACGGCGGCGAACGTGACGAGGCAACTATTGAAATCGTCAGCAAGGCGATAAGGTTTATTTATTAGTTATTACACGATTTGTTTTACATCAAGGGACTTTTCCTCAAAGTCCCTTGACAATCCCTAAAAACTTTTAATTTCAAATATCTAATCATAAAAAGTTTAAGGGGTTCAAAGGGGAATTTTTTCAAAAATCCCCTTTGTAAAAATAAAAAAATCAAGAAAACCCCTTGACAAACAAGAAAAGTTGTGATAATATAACCAAGTCAGATTTCCAAAGACAGTAGGCGCGAAAGCATAATGTACCGAAAACGGTTGCCTGCCGAGGAGATAAAAAAGCGTTATATATGCTGTTTTTATGCTCTTTTGGCGGTATTCCGTCCGAAAGAGCATTTTGTTTTACGCGCAAATAAATCAGGAGGTAAACAATTTGGCTAACGCAAACATTCTCGAGCAAAAGAAACAGTTAGTTGCTGAACTCGCTGACAGAATGAAGAACGCAAAGGGCGGCGTTATCGTTAACTATCAGGGTATTCCCGTTGCAGACGATACCAAGCTCAGAAGCGAACTTCGTGCCGCAGGTGTTGAATACACGGTTGTTAAGAACACTCTTACTTCCAAAGCATGCGATATCATCGGTTTTGAAGGTCTTAAAGACCAACTCACCGGCATGACCGCTCTTGCTACCTGTGCGGACGATCCCATCGCTCCCGCGAAGATCCTTAACAACTACGCTAAGGACCACGAAAACTTCGTTCTTAAAGCAGGTTTTGTTGACGGCGAATTGCTCGACGCAAACGGTGTGAAGGAACTTGCCGACACTCCTTCCAAAGAAGTCCTTATCGGCAGACTTATGGGCTCGCTCCAATCCGGTCTTTACGGTTTCGCTTATGCTATTCAAGCGATTATCGACAAGCAAGAGGGCGGCGAAGCTGCTGCTGAATAATCTCGGCACACTAATCTAAATTAAAAAAACAAACTATTACGGAGGATAATATCAATGGAAAAAATTACTCAAATTCTTGAACTCGTTGACTCTCTTTCTATTCTTGAACTCAAAGACCTTGTAAAGGCTCTCGAAGAAAAATACGGTGTATCTGCTGCTCCTGTTGCAGTTGCTGGCGTTGCTGCCGCTGCTGCTCCCGCTGAAGAAGAAAAGACCGAATTCGACGTAGAACTCACTTCCTTCGACGAAGCTGCAAAACTCAAGGTTATCAAGGCTGTTAAGGAAATCACCGGCCTCGGTCTTGGCGAAGCTAAGGATATCGTTGTTAACGCACCTAAGATGGTTAAAACCGGCGTATCCAAAGAAGAAGCTGAATCTCTCAAAGCTCAACTCGAAGAAGCAGGCGCTAAGATTACTCTTAAATAAGTTAATACTTCCTGTAAAAAAAAGACGACTCGAAAAGGGGCGTCTTTTTTGTTTTGTTTTTTTATTTTTCGTCAAGGGCCTTTTTGTAAAAAGCCCCTTAACAATCCCCAAAAACTTTTAAATTTTTAAATAGATAATCACAAAAAAGTTTAAGGGGGTCAAGGGGGATTTTTTCAAAAATCCCCTTGGAAAAACCGCAAAAACCCCTTTGGAAAAATGCGACAAACTTGCGACAAAGACGGGAAAAAGTTGGGACGACTTTTGAATTTAGGGGGTGTATAATTAAATAAAAAACGCAAAAAAGAGGTATTTACGTGTACAGCATGAAATGGTTCAAAAGCCCGTCGGATAAATACGACGAACCGCGTATGAAAATGCTTCGAAGCCTTGAAAACGGCAACATATACGCGCTGATTTACGATATGCTCAACGCCCTCGCGGCGCGGTGCAATATGAACGGGGTAGTGGCAATCGACGAAACGACGCCCTATTGCGCCGAAGAACTTGGGATAGTGCTCGGATTCGATGAAGCGACGATGTTTGATGCGCTCGAATCGCTTGAAGAGTGCAGATTTATCGAACGAAAAGACGGGTTTATCACTATTCGCGATTGGGAGGAAGAGCAGTTTGACGAGTGGAAGGAGGATAAGGTGATGAAGTCGATTCTTAACAAAAAGAACGAAAAGAAAGAAAAGAAGCAAAAGAAAGAAAAGAAAGAAAAAGAGAACATAAAACAAGAACAAAAACAAGCACAAAAACAAGAACAAAAACAAGAACAAATACAAGAACAAAAACCAGATCAAGAACAAGAACAGTCAAATGCTGTCGCATTTGAACGAG
>JAGBUH010000085.1 GCA_017630915.1 Clostridia bacterium | reverse complement strand
CAAAGCCCTGAACACTTCGACCCCAGACAATACCTCAGCCCTGCACGTGCTAACATCAAATCTCTCGTTAAGCACAAGCTCGTTAACGTTCTCGGCTGCAACAACAAAGCGTAAAATAGTTATGACCTGCGGAGTTACAAACCTCCGCAGGTTTTTTATAACGTATAATTGAGGGAATTATGTACAACACCATACTTTTTGACCTTGACGGCACCTTGACCGACCCTGCCGAGGGGATTACCAACTCGGTCGCTTACGCGCTATCGAAATTCGGGATTAACATTTCCGACAGACGTGAACTCTATTGTTTTATCGGTCCCCCTTTGGTCGATGCGTTTATGAAATTTTACAACTTCTCGGAAACTCAGGCAAAAGAGGCGGTTGCATATTACCGCGAACATTTCAGAAGCACGGGAATACTTCAAAACGAGATGTTCGAGGGCGTTCTACAAATGTTGTCGTGTTTAAAAGAGAACGGAAAAACCATCGCACTTGCTACGTGTAAACCCGAGCAGTTTGCGGAAGTTATACTGAAACACTTTGAAATTGATAAGTATTTTGACTTTTTAGGCGGCGCGACGTTTGACGGAACGCGCTCGCAAAAGGCTGATGTTATCGCTCACGTTTTGGAAAATTTAAAGATAACCGATAAAAAATCCGTTGTTATGATTGGCGACAGATACCACGATATCGACGGCGCAAAAGAAAACGATATCGATTCAATAGGCGTTCTTTTCGGCTATGGAGATTATGAAGAATTAACTTCGGCAGGCGCTACTTATATAGCAGAAAACCTTGACGATATAATGAAATTCATATAAAAAAGAAAAGCAAGAATGATGTTTCATTCTTGCTTTTTTGTTGCTTTGGAGATTAACCGTTTAATATCGAATCAAGATTCCATTCCGCGACGATGTAAATAACGTAATCGGGCTTAACAGACTTAATTCTCGAATTGTCCCAAATATAGTTCCACATGCCCGAATAGTGCGTTTTGTTCATACGCTCTGCGAGGATATCATACATTTGGGTGGAATAGGAATCGCGCATTACAATCGCGCTGGGGAGTGTCTTATCGCCTGTGTAAATAGTTCTTTCATAGGTTACGTCGTCGCTGTATGTTAAACTTTGTTCCGACGTGTATCTGTTTACAAGCGTCACCGCTTTGGGTACGGGGAAATTAAAGGTGCGGTAATAGGAATATTCTTTTATACCGTATCTCGACAATCCCAAATAATATGCCATGTCACCGCTTTTGTAGTAATCGCTTCGCCAGTTGAATTCGTCAATGCCGTGCGGTTTCGCTTCGGGGAAGGTCTTGCTTATGTGGTTGAACAGTTCGGTGTATGCAACAAACGCACCGTAATCCGACCAATGGCTGTCAAGCTTGAAATAAAGCGGCATTTCGTCATTTTTATGTTCGTTAAACGCGGTTTTAAGGTCGATAACGGTTGCACCGCCTGCCGTTAATGCTTCGGAGATAAGGTCTAATTTGCTCTTGCCCTCGGTTTGTTTGTATTGTTCGGGGACAAGCTCGGGATAAACCGTCATGGCAGAGGGAACTAAAACATAGATAATTTCCGCATCGGGTTTGTATTGTTTGAGTTGTTCTGTGCGTTGGATTATGCGTTGGGTGAGATTTGTTAATGACGCTTCGGGCGGTATGTTTTTGCCCTCGAAATCGGGGAGCATTTTTTGGAAGAAGAATTGCAAATTACCGCCTGCGACAACCGGCCACATATCGCCGCTCGGGGTGATGGGCGTTGCGGTGTATACAAGCACTTGACCGACAGTTACGCCGTCAACAGTTTGGGATAACTTAACTTTTACCGATTTTTCGTCACAGCGAAGTCTAACCGAGAACAAACCCATATAAGATTTCGATGTAACCTTCATTCCGTTTGCTTCGCCCGTGACTTCGGCATTCAAGGCGCACTTGCCGATAAGCACAAAATAGGGCTTTTCGGAAAAACTGCAACCGATTACCGACAAATCCGAACCGACGGGAGGTGTGTTGGGTTTTGCAGGAGTGGGGTCTACGAGATTAACAATAGGTTTACTTTCTTCCTTGCTTTCGTCTTTCGATTCGGTTTTCGAATTCTCGTTTTTGTTGGGTTGGCTTGATTCGGAAGACGTGTCGGAAACCTCGCTTGAACTGGTATCAACGCTTTCACAGGAAGCAAGAAATGCCGACAAAACGAGAAGACAAACTATAAACACAACTAATATCTTTTTCATATATATCACCTTAAATTACCGAGATGTCCCGTAGTAATAACGTTTTCGGTGTTGAAAACTATCAAAACCGCATCGGCTTCGTAAGTGTTTGCGAACGCCGAAACAAACGTGTTTGTGGCAAGGTTTAACGCGACGATGTCATATTCTCTCGCAAGGAAAGGAATTAGGCAGTTTGCGAAGGAATCCTTTGCGATAAGCAGAGTTTTACGGTCGGTTTCGCCCTTTTTCTTAATCACCGTCGTGTCGTGTGTGCCGTCGAGGAAAAGCGAATACTTGTCGCTCTTTTCGATAAAGTCGCGGTTATAAAATCCGTCTAAACTTTCGCCGTCTGCTGTGATTTCATATTCATCATCGTCGGGTAAGTGCCAAATTTCGATGGTGTCTTTTTTATAAAACGGGAAATTGGCTCTCGCGGCGGTAGTACCCGAAAAGTTTTCGATATATTCTATCTCGAATTCATTTCTATCGATGATTTTATCGCCCTTGCCGAGTTGCTTCATAATTTCTTGGTACATAATATATGCGCCCTCGGTTGTCCAGTGATGGTCGGTGCGGTAATAGACGTAATCGCCGTTTTCGTATATCGGGCGGAGTAATTGCAACGTGGGAAGATAACCCGTTTTTTCGCTCAAAGTTTCTGCCATAATATCGAAAACCTTGTCACCGTCGGGGCGGTCGTATGCAAAACTGCTGTCCGCGATATCAACGGTGCGAGGCGGAATGACGGTAACAAGCGGTACAGTTAAGTTATCCGCAAGTTTATTGACCGAATCGAGTTGAGCACTCACCGAATCGAGATAAATTCTGTCGGTGTCTTCGGTGATGTGGATACGCGAACGGTAGGCGTTAAAATCTTTAACGGCGAGTTGGTCTTTGCTGTACAAAACACCGTTGTTTTCGCCCTTTTGGAAAGCGAGTTCAACACCGCTTTTAATTTTTACGAAAATATCGCGAAGCGGAAACTGGTCCGAAAAATAAACGTTGGTTTGGGTTGCGAATTTGCCCGAGAAAAAGTTTTCGCCATTGAGTTCGGGCGCTTGTTCTAAATTGCGGTTTTCTTGGTCGGAAAACTCTCTGTCGGGGAGAACAACGAATGCAATCGCAAGCGACGCGATAATGAAACAAAAGAGAATGACGGTAATCAGTTCCGATTTTTTAAACATTGATTGCTCCCTCCTTAAAAGATATAGTACAAGAACGGCGAGAAACTGTTGTCAACCATATAGGCTATACAAACGATGAACAACAATGCTGAACCGATGGGGATTGCGTTTTGAAGTTGCGGAAATTTATCTACTAATTTGTCAAATGCTTTTTTGGGAAGCGGTGTCGAACCCAAAGCGCAGATGATTAAGAAGGGAAGTAATCTCAAAACGGTGTAAAGTATTCCCGAACTTGCAAATTTTGTGTCGATTGCGAACAAGTGCTTTGCGGTGTCGAGAATCATATTCAAATCGCTGTAAAAGAAGATTATCCAACCAAATCCGACAATTAGAAGCGAATAAATATGTGCGATAAACGGAACTTTTTTTAGGAATTTTCCCAAGAACGCCTTTTCAATAACGAGGAAAATCCAGAAATAAACGCCCCAAAGTATGTAGTTCCAATCCGCACCGTGCCAAAATCCCGTCAAGAACCAAACGGTTGCGAGATTGAAAAATCCCCTTAATTTGCCGACGCGGTTACCGCCGAGAGGGATATAAATATATTCGCGGAACCAAGTCGATAAGGTTATGTGCCAACGGCGCCAAAAGTCCGTGATACTCTTTGCAACGTAAGGATAATTAAAGTTTTCGACAAACTCGAACCCAAACATTCTGCCAAGTCCGATTGCCATATCCGAATACCCCGAAAAGTCGAAATAGATATGAAAGGTGTAGCAAATCATCAAAACCCAAGAGCCGATAACCGAGGGTTCGAATTCGCCTCCACGTTCAAGCATTTCGACAACCGCCGCCGCAGAGTCGCCCAAAATCAACTTCTTCGACAGACCGATAATGAAGCGGTTTGCGCCCGATGCGAATTTCGAAACCGTTTCTTTTCTTTCTTCCATTTGGTCGCAAACGTCTTTATAACGTACAATCGGACCTGCGATAAGTTGAGGAAAAAGTGTTACGTAAGTACCAAACGGAACAAATTTTTTTGCAAGCGGAACTTCGCCTCGGTAAAGGTCGATTGAATAGGACATTATCTGGAAAGTATAAAACGAAATACCGACAGGTAACGTGAGATTTTCAATCACCGAAAAACCGATATTGACTGCGAAAAAGTTATAGTATTTAAAAAACAAAAGGGCGGAAAGATTCAAGATAAGCGAAATTGTCAAAAAGATTTTCGCTTTTGTTTTCGACGTTTCGCGGTATTTTTCGATAAAAAAACCGAAAATATAGGCGACGAGTATCGAAACAAGCATCAACGCGATATATTTCGGTTCGCCCCAACCGTAAAATGCCAAAGAAACAACGAACAAAACGAGGTTGCGCCATTTCAACGGCGAGATATAATAGACCGCCAAGGTGACGGAAAGGTATGCGAAAATAAATATAAGCGACGAAAATACCATAATTTTCTCCGTTTAGACATATAGTGTTGTTATTATATCATACAAACCGGCAAAAGAGCAAGAAAAACTTTAACAAAGAAACCCTGTTACGATTGACATATTGATATAAATAAGGTATTATATTTATGTGACAAGATTATGTAAAGAATGTAAACTCGGAGGTTTGAATGAAACGATTTTTCTTGATTTTAACCGCGTTTATGCTCATTTTCACACTTTGCGCTTGTAACGGTGGCGACGATGTCAGCGAAAACGCAAGTGGTGAGAGCAAAAATGACGAAGTTAAAGCACTTGATTTAAAGGCAGAAGCCGATGCGATTATCCAAAAATATTCGCTATCGGGCGGTAAGTTTTATTCGTCTGATTCGACAACCGTCGGTGAATATCTCGACGAAGATTTGATTCGCTCCTATTACGGCGATGCGGCAGAAATGCCCAACTTTGACGAAGTTGATTCTTATGCTGTTTATATTGACGAGTCGAAACCTATTAACCCGTCCGAATTCGGTATTTTCAAGATGAAAGACGGCGCGGACGCCGACAAATTCATTCTTTTCCTCAAAGCGCGAATTGATTTGAAGATTCAAAACGCAAAGGCGTATCCCACAATGGATACCGAACCGTTAAAAACTGCTGTGTTTACGAAAAAAGGCGGATATGTTTGGTACTGTGTCGTTAAGGGCGGAAACGAAGATATCAACAAGACATTGGAAGGAAAGTTATAAGATATGGTACGTCATATTGTAATGTTTAAATTCTTAGAAAACGCGCAAGGCAGAACCAAAAAAGAAAACGTAGAAATTGCCGCAAATATGCTTAACGATTTGCAGGGCAAGATTCCGTCGCTTTTGAAGTCGGAAGTGAAACTTAATTCTGAATTTGCCGACAAGACCAATTACGATTTGGTGCTTATCGCCGATTATAACAGTTGGGAAGATTTGCACGATTATGTTGTTCACCCCTTGCATAAGGCGGTTGGCGAATTTATGAAAGACGTGCGCGAAAGCCGCAGTTGTGTCGATTATGAGTATTGATGCGCTTTGCGAAAGCTGTGAATTTGCACGGTTTGATGAAGTTACGGGCGAATTGGTATGCGATGCGCTTCTTGACGAAGACGATATGGTGGACTTCTTAACCCGCAGTAACAACAAAGGTTGTAAGTATTATCGTTTTTACGATGAATATAAAATGGTACGAAAACAAAATTAAAAGGTGAAAAAGATGAAAAGAGTAATTAGCATTTTTCTTTCGTTGTTGATGGTGGCGTGTGTGTTAGCATCGTTCGGTGTGACTGCTTCCGCCAAAACCGAAATCAAAAACGTTTCCCCTGCAATTACCGCCGACGTGGGCGAGAAAATCGACCTTACCGCTTATTCGGTAGTGTTTGATGAAAGCATAAAAGCGGTTTCCAATGTTGTTTGGAAAGATGAAAGCGGTGCAACCGTTACCGAAGTGACTCCCGACAAAAAGGGTGTTATCAAGTTAACCGCAATCAACGCAGAAAAGAATTGGGAAAAGACAATTTACGTCGTCGCAAAGGAAAAAGACGAAACCGAATACGTGCTTTATGAAGCCGACTTCTCAAAATATACTTCTGTTGACGAATTAAGAAAAGACGGTTTTGTTACCAACGACGGTGATAACTGCTATACTTTTGAAGACGGCGCGCTTCTTATCGGTAACGGCAGCCGCGATTACGTTCGTCTTATCTTCCCCGAATGGTTGGGCGATTTTGGTGACTATTCGATAACTGCTGATGCAAAGATGATAAACTCTGCGGACACAAACAGGTGGTTCGGCCTTGTTTACCGTATCAAGAACGAAAACGGCAAATATTATCCCTATTACCACATGTGTGTACGCGAAAACACCACGCTTTCTAACGGTATTGAGTTTGCCGAAAGAACCTCAAAAGACGCTTGGAACGTGGCTGTGACCGCAATGGGCGATATCTATTCGCTTAAAGACGGATACCATAAATTCAATATTCAGGCATTCGGAAATAAAATACAATACAATATTGACGGTTTGGAATATATCTACACTACCGATTCGATTATCGGATCGAAAGTGCCTTATTATGCAAAGGGTATGGTCGGTTTGACCGTAAACTACGGCAGAATGTCGGTTAAGACGGTTAAGATTGCAATTCAAGAAAAAGTACCCGTAAAAGCCGAAAAACGTGTTAAACTTATCGAAAATAAACACGATGCAAACAACCTTATCAACACTATCGCAAACGTAGAACGTGTTGGTTTTGCTGACGATATCGGTTCTGCCGGAATCGTTATGGCAAAGGTTAGCGAGATTGATGACGTTAGCGCATTTGTTTCGAAATGCCATGAAAATCAAGTGCTTCCGACGTTTATTGTCGAAAGCGAAGACGACGTTAATAAGGTTGACGAGGCTTATAAGGCAAACGTCAAGATAGATGCAAACGTCGTATCGACCGATGCGAAGTTGCTTAAAGCAATGCGCGACAAACAACCTATTTTCCGTACAGGTCTTATTGTCGATATCGACAGCGCAAATATAACCGAAACGACCGCTAACGAAATTCGTCTTGCCGTTCGTTCGGCACCTGCTACTTTTTGTGTGATTCCTATTGAAGATGCAACCTACGATATGGTTGATGAACTTCAAGAACTCGCAATTGCGGTTTGGGTTGACATGTCTTCTGTTTCCGCCGAAGAATATACCGTTAAAGCGCTTCAAGCGTTGACCGCAGGTGCAAACGGTGTTATCTCGACAAGTGAAAGCGAATTGACAAAGGTTATCAACGAATATTTTGTTGAAAACACTATGACTCGCACCCCCGTTATGATAGGTCACAGAGGTAACCCCTCCCAAGCACCCGAAAACTCTTTGTCGGGCTTCATCAAAGCTTATGAAAACGGCGCTGACGTGTTTGAAGTTGACGTTGAAATCACAAGAGACGGCGAAATTATTATCATGCACGACAGTACGCTTAACCGTACAACCAACTATACCGGTTCTCTTAATGTCAACCAGATGACTCTTAATGACATTAAGAAATACTACGTTAAAACAAAGAGCGGTACATTGACCGATGAAACGGTTCCCACTTTGCGCGAAGTGTTCGAGGAATTCAAGGACAAGGATTGCAAGATTTTCGTTGAATTCAAGGGCGGAAATGCTAATAATATCAAGACCACCTGCGCATTGATTAAAGAATACGGTATGGAACACAAAGTTGACGTTATCTCGTTTAACATCGCGTTCTTGACCGCTACCCAAAAAGAAATTCCCGGTATGGCAACGGGATATCTCCACTCTCCTTCCGGTGCGGCAGGAACTCCGATTGACGCGCTTGACGTTATTTATACTTCTTTGCAAATGGCACAAAAGTATAACAGCACAATCAACCCCTCTAATACTGTTGCAACACGTGATTATATGCAAGCTGCAACCGACAGAGGTATCACCGTTTGGCCTTGGACCTACAACGCAGGAAACAATGAAAGCGCATTCCTTTCGGGTTGCGACGGTGTTACCACCGACGATATGCAATGGGTTACCAATATGGCGAAAAACATCGTTGCAGGTGATATCGGCGTTGCTAAGGGACAAACCGCAAACAGCGGAGCAAAGGTTGTTACTTATGGCAATACCGAAACCGAAATCGACGGAAGCAACCTCATTGTTAAAGTTATCGACGGTAACGACTTTATTTCTGTCGAAAACGGCGTGATCACCGGCGTTGAAGAAGGTACTGCTACCGTAATGTACGGTTATGCAACAAAAACTACGGCAGGCGGGGAATACGTTGTTTATTCTCAACCCGTTAAGGTTAACGTATCTATTCCCGAAGTTAACGAAGAACAAAAGAGCGAAGGCGGCAACGGTATCGTTATCGTGATAGTTTCTGTCGTTGCAGTTCTTGCACTTGGCATAGGCGGATTTGTATTCTTCAAAAAGAAGAAAGCATAATTTTTGAATTATAGCAAAGAGAGGAAAACAATTACGTTTTCCTTTCTTTATTTATGAGTGCGTATAGGGATAATAAAAGGCAGGGTAGGGCGGGGGCTCTGCTCCCGCCGTCATGTGAAAAATTAAAATTAGATTGATTGTATTAACAACCGCGACAATTACTTTTGTAAATACACAGATATTTCGTCACTTTAAAGTATTTTGCTTCGGCGGGAGCAGAGCCCCCGCCCTACATCATGTTAAATTTGCTTAATAACTGTATATAACATATTTCTAAGCATTAAAAGGAAGAAAAAACAATAAAAAGCAAAAAGATTTTGAAAAGAGAGCGCGAGAGGAAGACTTTTTCAAAAGTTTTCCTCTCGCTAAATTTATCGTCTAACCGTCAACGTCAAAACCAATTCGTTTTCGGTTTCCTGTTTTTCCCAATCGGCTTTATATCCCGAGGTGTGAAGCAGGTTTACCGCCTTGTCGATAGTGTTGAAAAGCAACCTCATATCACCGAAAGAGCCTTTAATTACGGGCTTTTTCTTTTTTTGCTTTTTTGCTGTCGATTCGTTTGCGTGGCTTGAAAGTATGTTTTCAACAAGTTGTTCGGTTTCGGGGGCGGATAATTTTTCGTTGACGATTTTTGACAGTATAGGCAGACGTTCTTGCTCGGAATTGATTCTGACTAACGCGCGGCAATGTCGTTCGGAAAAGTTATGTTCAACCGCGATTAAGCGTTCACGTTCAGATAGGCGTAACAGCCTTAATTTGTTCGACAAGGTGGATTGAGATATGGCAAGTGAATGTGCGAGTTCGCTTTGGGGCATTTCGGTTAACAGCATTAGAGTTTGCATCGCCAAGGCTTCTTCGAAAAACGACAAATCGCTCCTTTGCAGGTTTTCAACAAGCGCCATCATCGCGCTGCCTTGTCGGTCGGTGTCGAAAACGGTGCAGGGGATTTCGGTAGGCCCTGCCATTTTTGAAGCGCGCCAGCGTCTTTCACCCGCGATTATTTCGTATTTTGCTTTGCTTTTCGGCATCGGGTGGGGAAGCGGTTCGATTTTTTTGACCGCGACGGGTTGTATCAAACCGTAGGTTTTTATGCTGACCGACAGGGATTGCAATTCCTCTTTATCAAAACTCTTTCGAGGTTGCAACGGGTTTGGCATTAACTCGTCGATGTTGAGCATAACCGTTTTGTCTTTTTTGACGGTATTCAAAAATGCGGAAAAATCCATATTTTACTCCAAAAAACAAAGAATCTGCCTATATAATAGCAGATTCCTGTGTCAAAAAATGTTGTAACGTAGATGTGTTGAGGATAAAATAAAAATTAACACAAAATACAATAAAAATAAGTAAAAATCGGGGACATGTGCCTCGATTTTTACACCTAAAAGTTCCGCAAATCGCTTTTTGCGATTTGGCGCGAGCGAACGGAACTTAAAACACCCCAAAACTGTTGTTTTGGGGTGACGCGGAGCGTTAGGCAGATTCCTGTGTCTTATTTTGTTGTATTAGGTTAGCGGAACGATTTTTTTTGATAAAAATACTTAACGCCTTCGATTTCGGTTATTTCGCCCAACGAATAAAAGCCGTTTTCGTCGTAAATGCGGAACAAATCGCCGACTTCGCCTCGGATTCCGCGAAGTTTGTTAAGTTTTATCTTTTCGCCGTGAGAATACAAACGGTTGAAAAACGCATCCATTCGCGCTTCGGGGAGGTGCATGAACATCTTTTCGACGGGGATAAGGTGAGAAAGTATTTCGTCAACCGTCATGTCGTTCAAATCGTCGAAAACAATCGCGTCTTCACGCTGAAATACACCGACTTCACTTCTTGTGAGCGAACTCATACAAGCACCGCAACCCAACTTTTCGCCGATGTCTGCGCAAAGTGTGCGGATATATGTACCTCTCGAACATTTAACGTCGAGGTAAAAACCGTCGTCTTTTTCGATAGGCTCGATTGAATATATAGTCACTTTTCGCGCTTTGCGCTCGATAGTAACGCCCTCACGCGCAAGGTCTAATAATTTAACACCGCCGACTTTTAATGCCGAATACATCGGGGGAGTTTGCATTATTTCGCCTATAAATGATTTGGCAACCTCCGAAAACTCCTTAAAATCGGGCAATTTGCCGCTGTATTCGCTTAAAACCTCGCCGCTTATATCTTCGGTCGTTGTGGTTTTTCCCAACTGAATACCTGCGAAATAACGTTTGTCGTGGTCAACGAGAAACTCACTCGCCTTCACGGCAGAGCCTATCATAATCGGCAACACGCCCGACGCCATCGGGTCGAGAGTACCGCAATGACCGATCTTACGTTGTTTTAACAGATAACGGAGTTTTGAAATGCAGTTATGCGAGGTGATTCCACTCGGTTTGTCGATGATAATAATTCCGCTGGGGGTGTTCATAGCTCTATCTCCGTAAAGATGTTTCTTACGATCTCAACCGCCTCATCAAAACTTCCGCAATGCGAAAATCCTGCCGCGTGATAGTGACCGCCGCCACCGTATTTCTTGGAAATCTCGGCAACGTCGATGTCGGCATTTGAACGCATCGAAACCTTGACACAATCGGTCTTTTGGCGAATCACCGCCGAGGCGAGAACTCCTTTGATTTCGCGGGGGATAGAGTTGATGCAATCGAAATCGTTTTCATCAGCACCGCATTTTGCCATTTCTTCGGGGGTAATCGCAACGAGCGCAAAACGGTTATCGTTAAGAAGTTCCAACTTTTGATACGCCGTTTTAATCAAATTAACCTGTGCCGTAGTCTTGCTTTCGAACAGCTGTCTGTTTATTTCGGCAAAATCGATACCTTGTTCAAGACATCTTGCCGCCATAATATGTGTTTCGGGCTTTGTCGCATCGTAACGGAAACCGCCACTATCCGACGAAATCGCGGTATATAGGCAATCGGCGATGTCCTTGTCAAGTGCAATGCCAAGTTCGTCTAACAACTTAAAGATAATCTCTCCGCAAGCGATTCGGTCGCTCATGACAAGCAATTTTTCGCAATCAATGGTATTAACTTTGTGGTGGTCGATTGAAAGTGAGAACGACGTGTTTTTCGTCTTGCCTAACATTTTAGGACCAGCCACATCGACACTCAATAAGACGTAATCACTTGTATCTTCGGGTTCGTTTGCGATAAAAATATCGCCTGTCGGCAAAAACGAAAGTTTGTCGGGGATTCCGTCAACCGAAAAGATATTTGCTTTCTTGCCCAATTTACGCAAAGCAAGAGCCAATGCCGTTGCCGAGCCTATTGTATCGCCGTCGGGCGACGCATGGGTATATATGAGGTAGCCGTCGCACCCCAAAAGGAATGCGGCGGCTTGTTTAATGGATATGAGTTCCATATTTTAACCTTCAATGTCTTTGAGAATTTGCGAGATGTTCATAGCGCGTTCGGCGTTATTATCGCGAACGAAGGTCAATTTCGGGGTGATACGGAGGTTAAGACGTTTCGCAAGTTCGCTTCTGATGAAGCCGGTTGCCGAAACAAGTCCTTTCTGTACACCGTCGTCGTTGCCTAAAACGCTGTAAAACACTCTTGCTGTACTGAGGTCGGGAGATACGTTCGCGCCGACAATGCTGACGAACGTACCCGAAACGCGAGGGTCTTTGACCTCTCTTATTATCGCGGCAAGTTCAAGACAAACCGCGTTATTTAACTTATCCTGCCTGTGTCCGGCCATTAACGTTCAATCTCCTCCATGATATATGCTTCGAGAATGTCGCCGATTTTGATATCGTTGAACTTTTCAAGACCGATACCGCATTCGAAGGATTGAAGAACCTCTTTTGCATCGTCCTTGAAACGTTTAAGAGAAGCGATTTTATCTTCATAAATAACGATACCGTCACGAACAACGCGAACCATCGCGTTTCTCGAAATCTTACCGTCTTGAACGTAAGAACCTGCAATCGTGCCGACGTTGGGAACGTGAATAGCGTTACGCACTTCGGCGTGACCGATGACGTTTTCTCTGAACTTGGGAGCGAGCATACCTTTAAGAGCCGCTTCGATTTCTTCGATACAGTCATAAATTACGCGGTAGGTACGGATTTCAACCTTATCTCTTGCCGCCATGTCAATAGCGTTCTTGTCGGGACGTACGTTAAAGCCGACGATGATTGCATTAGAAGCGTTAGCGAGCATAACGTCGCTTTCGGTAATACCGCCTGCTGCTGCGTGAAGTACGGCAACCTTAACTTCCTCGTTGGAAAGTTTAGCAAGACTTGCCTTAACCGCTTCGGCAGAACCCTGAACGTCTGCTTTGATGATGATATTGAGGTTCTTGATACCGCTTTCGATTTGCGAGAAGAGGTCGTCAAGACTAACCTTGTTGCTGTTTTGTTCTTCTTCCTTCTTCTTTGCTCTGCGCTGTTCGGCAAGTTCTCTTGCCATTCTTTCGTCGGAAACGGCGCTGAACAAATCACCCGCTTCGGGAACTTCTGCAAGACCCATAATTTCCACGGGTACGGAAGGACCTGCGACAGAGAGTTTTCTGCCCTTGTCGTCGGTCATAACTCTAACTCTGCCAACCGCAGTACCTGCGATAATAATATCGCCGTTTTTCAAAGTGCCGTTTTGTACAAGGAGTGTAGCAACAGCGCCTCTGCCTTTGTCAAGACGCGCTTCGATAACCGCGCCCTTTGCGGCTCTGTTGGGGTTGGCTTTGAGTTCGAGCATATCTGCCGAAAGGGTAATCATTTCGAGCAGTTCTTTAATGCCTTGTCTGTGAAGCGCGGAAACGGGAACACAGATAGTATCACCGCCCCATTCTTCGGGAACAAGGTCGTATTTGGTGAGTTCGGTTTTAACTCTGTCGGGGTCTGCACCGGGACGGTCGATTTTGTTGATTGCAACGATGATGGTAACGCCTGCCGCTTTTGCGTGGTTGATTGCTTCAACCGTTTGAGGCATGATACCGTCGTCGGCGGCAACAACTAAAACAGCAACGTCGGTGAGGTTAGCACCGCGTGCGCGCATTGCGGTAAACGCCGCGTGACCGGGGGTGTCAAGGAAGGTGATTTCGCGTTCGCCGAGGTTAACGCGGTATGCACCGATATGCTGAGTAATACCGCCTGCTTCGCCTGCGGTTACGTGGGTGTCACGGATAGCATCAAGCAGAGAAGTTTTACCGTGGTCAACGTGTCCCATAACAACAACAACGGGAGCGCGAGAAACGAGGTTTTCTTCCGCATCTTCGCTTTCGTCGAAAAGACGGTCTTCTAACGTTACAACGATTTCCTTTTCAACCTTAATTCCGAATTCGTCGGCGATAAGGTAAGCGGTATCGTAATCGATAGACTCGTTAACCGAAACCATCATGCCCATGCCCATAAGCTTCTTAATAACTTCCGCGGCGGCGGTCTTCATACGCGACGCGAGTTCGGTGACGCTTATGGTGTCGGGAACGGTGATTTTAAGTTGAACGGGCTTTGGCTTTTGAGCTTGTTTTTGGAGTTGTTGCTGTCTGCTCTTATCAAATTGCTTTTTGCCTTTTTGTTGGTCGGCAAACTTATTCTTTTTCTTTATCTTTTGTACGCTTGTTTGTGTTTCGGGAACGACGGAATCGTATTTAAGAATCTTTTCGTCGTACTTCGAAAGGTCAACGTTAGATGTACCGCGAGTATCTACGACGCGGACTTCATCTCTTGAACGTTTCTTTTGAGGTTGTTGCTGAACGCCGGCGGCAGCCTTCTTCTTGCGTTTTTCTTCTGCGGCGGCTTCACGTTTTGCTTCTTCGGCTTTGCGAAGTTCCTCTTTTTTGGCATTCTTTTTGTCGTCATACTCTTTAAAGAACGCAGTGATATCCACTTGGTTCTGTTGGGTGAGAGTTTCGAAAATGATGCTGAGTTCAGCTTCGTCGAGAACCGCCATGTGTGTTCTTCCGGCAAAACCTGCTTCATCAAGTATAGTTATTAAATCCTTGCTCTTAACATCGAAATCTTTGGCAAGGGCGTTGATTCTATATTTCTCACTCGTTGTTGCCATAAATTATATCCCTCATTTCTTGCTCGGTTGTTTGTTGTCCGATAAACTCTTTTCGTATGCTTTTACGAAATTAGCATCGGTAAAGGCGATTGCGGCGGTGTTGTTGTGTCCGACCGCTTTGCCGAGTTCTTCGGTCGTCGCATCGATTTTTTGCGCTTGGACCGAATAATATAAGGACTTATCCGTTATGTTTTTATAGGTGTTATCGGAAACGTTATCTGCAATAAGAACTAACTTTGCTTTATTCTTACGCACCGCTTCGAGCACTTGGTTAGTGCCGATGACGATACCGCGCGCTCTTGCGGCAAGTCCGATAACCAATAATGTATTCTTTTCCAAGATTATTGCTCCTTAGTTGCAACTCTCTTGCAACATGTTGCGTAAATTATTGTAGATTTCGTCGGGAATACGTGTTTTGAAAGCACGTTCCAAACGTTTTGCCTTTACCGCGGAATCGAAACAAGCGACACACTTGCAAATATATGCGCCTCTGCCTGCCATTTTACCGCTTTGGTCTACGTTCATTTCGCCAACATTGTTGCGGACAATACGGATGAGTTCTTTTTTGTCCTTCATTTCGTTGCATCCGATACATTTGCGCATCGGAATCTTTTTTTCTGTCAAACTTTGCCTCCGAACCGATTAGTCCTCGTTGACGCTTCGACTGCTCTTAATGTCAATCTTAAAGCCGGTCAACTTTGCGGCAAGTCTTGCGTTTTGACCTTCTTTACCGATAGCGAGCGAAAGTTGGTCATCAGCAACGGTTACACGATAGGATCTGTCAGAATCGGGAAGTTTAACAACCGAATCAACCGTTGCAGGCGCGAGAGCCGCGCTGATAAACGCTTCGGTATCTTCGCTGTAAGGGATGATGTCAAGTTTTTCACCGAAAAGTTCGTTGGTTATGTTGTTCTTTCTTGCGCCCTTGGGACCGATACAAGCACCGATTGCATCAACGTGTTCGTCGTTGGACATAACTGCTATCTTTGTACGGCTGCCTGCTTCACGTGCGATACGTTTGATTTCAACCGTGCCGTCTTTGATTTCGGGAACTTCAAGTTCGAAAAGACGGGTAACAAGACCGGGATGTACGCGCGAAAGCACGATGCTCGGACCGCGGGTTTCTTTTTTGATTTCGGTGATGAATACCTTGATTCTGTCACCGACTTGCAATGTTTCGCCGGGGATTTGTTCGTTACGGAACAATACCATTTCGTTCTTGCCGATTTCGAGCGTTGCGTTAGCGGTGGTCGGGTCAACTCTGATAACAACCGCAGAAACGATTTCTTCCTTCTTTTCTTCGTATTCGCGTATCATGTTTCCGCGTTCTGCTTCGCGGATACCTTGAATAATAACCTGCTTTGCGGCTTGTGCGGCGATACGGCCGAAGGTTTTGGTCTTCATTTCGATTTCGTAAATGTCGCCGAGTTTGTATCTCTTGGACTTCATACGCGCATTTTCAAGCGAAATTTCGGTTTGCTCGTTGGTAACTTCATCTACAACGGTAAGTTGCTTGTAGAGTTTAACGTCCTGCTTAACGGGGTCGAGTTTAACTCTTGCATTTTCGTTACCTGCGTTTTCCTTGCGGAAAGCCGAAAGCAAAGCCGCTTCGATTTTTTCAATCATGTATTCCTTGGAAATGCCTTTTTCCTTTTCGAGTACGTTAAGAGCCTCGAACAGTTCCTTATTCATCTTCTTTCTCCTTGTTGATTTCTGCCGTTTCTTCTTCGATTTCGGTTTCGAATTCGGCATTTATTTTAGAAATTTGTTTTTTTGTAAATGTATGAGTAACACCGTCGCTGATAAGCGTTATATTTTCATCGTCAAAGGAATCTATAACACCGTTATATTCTTTTTTGCCGTCGACTGCGACGTAGAGACCTAAATTCACGTTAAGGCGGTTATCGAACGCAAGTTGAATATGCTCTTCTTTGTCAAGCGGTCTAACCATACCTGCCGACGCGACTTGCAGACAATAACTTTCTTCAATCGGGTCTAATTCATCGATAATCGGTTCGATAAGTTTCGTGACCGCCGAGCAGTCGTTAATCGAAATGCCGCCCTTTTTATCGATGGAAATTTCCAAAATCATTTCGGGGCCTTCTTTGTAATAGGCAACGTCCCAAAGCGAATAACCTGCATCGAGAATCACGTTTTCAACGGCAGATTTCACTTTCGAGGCGATGTTGGTTTTTCTGTCCGCCATAAGTCCTCCAATCAAGATTTAAGAGAGGGTTGCCACCCTCTCTTAATAACTTACTGTTCTTTATACGATTATTATATCACACATATTGTGATTTTACAATAGTTTTTTTGAATTTCCTTTGTTTTTTAATCGACAGACATATATTTTTCTGCCTTTTCCCAATCCACGAACAGCATTTTCTTCTTTTTGCCCTTGGGCATAGCGATAGAGCGTTCCGAGATAACGTCATTTTCCATAAGCAATTTCATCGCATTTGCGATATTCTGCTTCGATGCTTTACCGCGATGTTTCTTTGTTGCGGTTTCTATCGCTTCGTTATAACTTGGGTTTTGACTGGTTTTAAGATAATCGAAAATCGACTTATAAAAACTGTCGTTTACATCTTGTTCCGACGGTAATATATGGAATGCGTTTGCGGTTTCGCGAAGTTGTTTCGAGAACGAACCGTTTACACCGTAAATAACAACCTGCTTATGATAAAAGTTTTTCAAAAACGACGTTGCGGAACTGAAATGCCCATCACCCGAAAACAGTATAAAAACTTCTATATCGTCAGAGGAGAGTGCCTTTTGATAGATGTTATCAAGAATAATAAAATCGGTAAAGTCTTTTTGCACTCCGTTCGGACTTCGGGTGTCGATTATCTTGTTCGAGAAAAGACGTATCCGCCCAATCTCATCAGCAAGACTTTTATGAGAGAAATCGGCAAAGAAATTCACTTCGACAAGGTTGTATTTTTCGTTAAGTTCTTCAAACCATGCCTTGATGTTCGGTTTTAATCCATAATTGCTTTTGAGCGAAATGTACCAATGCTCATAATCAACGAACGCTGCTGCTTTCGGCAGGGTTGATGTGGTTTGAATTTCTTTCGCATTCTCTTTTTTAAACAGACTAAGTATACATTTTCCTCCTTTCTTTTGGTATTACATATATTTCAATTATACATCTTTTACTCTTTATGTCAATAGTTTTGATTGGTCAGAAATTCTTTTAACCGTACGATTATCTTCTTTTCAAGCCTTGAAATATAACTTTGTGATATCCCCAAAATGTCGGCAACCTCTTTTTGAGTTAATTCGTTTCCGCCTCGGTTGATGCCGTATCGCAGTTCGATTATCTGCCTGTCGCGCTGGTTTAGTCCCGATATCGCGCGGGCAATCATTTTTTTGTCTTCGCTTTCTTCAATACTTTTATATACGTAATCGTTTTCGGTTCCCAATACGTCGCTTAATAGTAATTCGTTTCCGTCGTAATCTATGTTTAACGGCTCGTCGAGCGAAAGTTCGTTTTTCACTCCCGTATTTTTTCTCAGGAACATTAAAATCTCGTTTTCGATACACCTTGATGCGTAGGTTGCGAGTTTAATCTGCTTGTCTGATTTAAAGGTATTTATCGCTTTTATCAAACCGATTGTACCAATCGAAATAAGGTCTTCGATGCCGACAGATGTGCTTTCGAATTTTCTTGCTATGTATACCACCAAGCGCAGATTCCGTTCGATAAGCGTCTTTTTGGCGTTGTCGTCGCTTTCGAGTTGCTGTATAAGTTCGTTTTCTTCCTCTGCACTTAACGGAGGAGGGAGTGTTTGAGGTCCGTTTATATAAAACAGTTCTTCGCAATACCCCAAAACCGTATAAATCCAATGAATAACCAAATCTACCTTTTGCGAAATCATATCCTTTTTCCTTTCATTTATAAAATACTTGTGGGCATTAGCCCGTCATAACCCGAATAACTTTTGCGTTCTGTGTCGATTCCTATAAAAGCCTCTACGATTTTCGGTTTTTTTGCAGGTTGCAAAATTTCTATCTTGTTCGGTCGAAATCCGAAAAAACAACTTCTTCCTGCGCTTGTCGAAAAGGGGATTGCGCGTATCGGCAGAGGGAACACCTCGCTTTCGGGCGAATCGTACGGAAACGGGAGGCAGGCTGACGAAAGCACGATGACGGGTAAAGCGGAAAACGGCTCGGTGACGAGGTTTCCGCTGTCACATAGCAGATTCGCCGACACTTTTTCGTTCCCTAAATGTATCCGTACCGTAACCGACCGTATATGTATTTTCCTTTTGCAAATAAAACCGTAAGAAATTGCAATCAATGCCGAAAGCACACAAATCAGGCAGAACGAAAGTGAATTGACTTCTGTGTATACTCCGTTTGAATATTGCGAGGACAGACTGT
>JAGBUH010000010.1 GCA_017630915.1 Clostridia bacterium | reverse complement strand
TGACCGAAGAACAAATTATCGACATTTTCGCTTCACAAATCAGCACAAACACCGAAACAACGAAGACAACTCTCGATATGAACCTTCGCATACTCGGCGCAGCGGAATTGGACACTCCCTCGATGATAAATCTTTATGCCAAAGATTTTGAATCGAAGGATTATATCGCGACATTTATTGCCGATTATAACAAAAACGTCGAAGAAAACGGCGAGGAAGACAAAATTATTCGTTACACCGATATCGTCGGCATTATGATGAGTTCTATCAGCAGAATAATCGACATTATTTCTTACGTGCTTATCGCATTTGTTGCCATTTCGTTGGTTGTTTCTTCGATTATGATAGGTATTATCACCTATATTTCGGTACTTGAAAGAACGAAAGAAATCGGCATTTTGCGTTCCATCGGCGCATCAAAGCGCGATGTTTCGCGAGTATTTAATGCCGAAACACTTATAGTCGGCTTCATTTCGGGCGCATTCGGTATATTAGCAACAGTATTGCTTAATATCCCTGTCAACGCTATTATCGAAGCAATCGGCGACATTTCGGGCGTTTCAAAATTGCCCGTTGCCGGAGGCATTGCTCTTGTAATAATCAGCATGTTTTTGACCTTTGTGGCAGGATTGATCCCCGCACGTGTCGCATCAAAGAAAGACCCCGTGGTAGCGTTAAGAACCGAATAATTTCACAAGACAGTTGCACCTTGGATGCAACTGTCTTTTTTCGGCAAAGCGATAACTAAGATGTCGTTTTTTGAGTAAATATGTCTTGACAGCGAAAATATATTTTGATATGATATCATTGAGGGAAGTTCGGGATTAAAATAATTCCGCTTATAAATTCCCACAGCCGCGACAGGATTCCGGCGGCCGCAATACGCGTTCCGAAGAAATTAAAGAACGAGCGAATTTTAGGAGAAAAAATGGGAATCATTGAAATCATCACCTTAATCGGCGGCGTGGCGTTCTTCCTTTACGGTATGAACATCATGTCAAACGGTTTGGAAAAGATGTCGGGTGGCAAACTCGAATCTACTCTTAAACGCATGACTTCCAATCCGTTCAAGAGCCTTGCGTTAGGCGCAGGAATAACCATTGCAATTCAATCTTCATCAGCCATGACGGTAATGCTTGTTGGTTTGGTAAACTCAGGTATTATGAACCTTGAACAAACCGTCGGACTTATCATGGGTTCAAACATAGGTACAACGTTTACCGCTTGGTTAACTTCGCTTATCGGTATTGAAGACAGCGGAAACGTATTTACCGACCTGTTAAAGCCAGCTAATTTTTCGCTCGTATTTGCACTTGTAGGCGTGCTTTTCATTTCCGGCAAAAACAAACGCAGAAAAGACATCGGCGACATTCTTGTCGGTTTCGCTATTCTTATGTGCGGTATGGGACTTATGGGCGATTCGGTTAACGGTCTTAAAGACAGCCCCGAATTCGCAGAAATTCTCACCGCGTTCAACAACCCTATTTTAGGTGTTCTTGTTGGTACTGTATTTACAGGCGTAATTCAAAGTTCTGCCGCTTCCGTCAGTATATTACAAGGTCTTTCTATGACCGGTCACATGACTTACGGCATGGCTTTGCCTATCATCATGGGTCAAAACATCGGTACTTGTGTAACCGCGATCATTTCCAGTTTCGGTGTAAACCGCAACGCGAAACGTGTTTCGGTAGTTCACATTTCGTTTAATATAATCGGAACGGTGATTTGCCTTATTCTATTCTACGGATTAAATGCAATATTCCACTTTGCATTTATGAATAACATCATCGACCCGTTCGGAATTGCACTTTGCCACTTCTTGTTTAACCTGTTCACCACTGCGATACTTCTTCCCTTCTCCAAAACGCTTGTCAAAATCGCAAACAAGGTTATTCCCGAAAAAGAAGGCGAAGACGAAGAAGTTACACTCCTCGACAAGAGATTGCTTAACACTCCGTCCATCGCTATTTCCGAATGTCGTAATATCACTATCCGTATGAGCCGCATCGTCAAAGAGGCGCTTTTAGATGCGTTAAACGTACTTAACAAATATGATAAGAACCTCGCTCAAAAGGTTGAAGACGATGAGGGCGTTGTTGATAAATACGAAGACAAACTCGGCACGTATCTCGTTCAGTTGTCAAGCCACGAAATAACCATAAAAGACTCGCAAAACGTTTCGACAATGCTGCATTCTATCGGAAACTTCGAGCGTATTTCAGACCACGCCGTTGACATCGTAAAAACCGCAGAAGAACTTACCGAGAAAAAGCTCAACTACTCCGTAGAGGCGCAAAAAGAAATCGCGGTCGCTGAAAATGCATTGAGAGAAATCATTGAAATTACGTTTACGGCATTCGAAACAGGCGACACCGAACTTGCGAGAAAGGTCGAACCGCTTGAACAGGTGATCGACCGAATCACTGCTGAAATGAGAAGCAACCACATCACAAGACTTCAAGCAGGTAACTGTACGATTGAACTTGGATTTATTCTTAATGACCTTATCAACGGTTTCGAACGTGTTTCCGATCACTGTTCCAACATTGCGGTTGCGATGATCGAAGTTGCCGAAGGCGTGTTTGATACTCACCAATATCTTAACGACGTCAAGAGCGGTAACGATGAGAATTTCCGCAAGGAATACGAATTCTACAAAGAAAAGTACAAATTAGCTTAAACGGATAACAAAAAGCAGGGTTTGCACCCTGCTTTTTATTTTTTATTATTTATTCGGGAATATATGTACCGAATGCAATACGTTTGATAAGTAAATAGTCAACCGAATCGATAAGACTATCTGCATTTACATCGGCATTAGCCATTTCTTCTTCCGAAAGCGTATAGGTATTGAAAGAAGCGCGTTTTACGAGAAGATAGTCAACAGAATCAACAGTTCCGTCAACATTAACATCGCCAAGGTTGGCTTCGGGAACGTCAGGAACTTCGGGAACTTCGGGAACGTCAGGAACTTCGGGAACTTCGGGAACCTCAGGAACTTCGGGAACTTCGGGAACTTCGGGAACGTAGTCGGATTCAGTACCGAAAACCTTAATTTCGTTCAAGAAAGCAAATGTGCCACCGAGTTCAATTTCAACCTTAACATATCTTGCAACACCCGTTATGTTGGTTTTGCATACGTATGCAACATTCTCAACATCGCTTATAGTCGCAATAGATCCAACCTTTTTAAAATCTTTTCCGTTTTCGGATGTATAAATGTTAATCGATTTAGGAGGCGCAATGCCCGATTGAACGTTATTAGCCATATTAACCTTGACTTCCGTAAGGTCGTAGAATCTGCCGAGGTCGATAACTGCGTTGCCTATTCCATTGGGTGCGTTAAAAGTGTTTGCATCAGCATTCTTGCTGTTATAGTAGAAAGCGAACCAGTTATTGTCATAAGTAAGAGTCGCGTTCGCGTTTCCGTCAGTAAGGTTAGCGGTATATGACGAAAAACCTACGCCGTTACCCGAAATAACGTAATTTTTACCTTTTGCAATATTTTCGCCAACATCGGGATCGGGAACATAAGCAGATTCTGTACCCATAACCTTGATTTCATTCACGAAAGCGAACATACCCGCGAGTTCGAATTCAACCTTAACGAATCTTGCAAGGCCTGTTACGTCGGCTTGGCAGACGTAAGCAACATTTTGGTCTTGACTAATAGATGCAACAGATGATGCCTTTGTGAAATCTTTTCCGTTTTCAGATAAATAAATATTTATCGCTTTGGGAGCAGGAAGACCCGAACCGGTATTGTTTACCAAGTTCATCTTAACTTGTGTAACGTCGTAGAATTTGCCAAGGTCGATAACCGCACTACCGATTCCGTTGGGAGCGTTTACTGCGCTTGCATCTGCGCTCGCGTTATAATAAAATGCAAACCAGTTGTTATCATAAGTGAGGTTTGTGGTAGCAACATTGTCGGTGAGTTTTGCGGTATAATCACCATAACCCTTGCCGTTTCCGGAAATGGTATAGCTCTTATTTTGAGCAATACTTACATCGCTGTTAAATGAGCAAATTGTACAGGTATCTACCGTTGTAGTTGCGCCGGTGTATTCGGTCGCACCGCAGGAACACTTTTTATAAACTTTGTGAGGGTGATCCGCCTCATAGTAAGAGCCTGTGTAAGAGTGGGTATGTGCTTGACCATTGTAGTAATAGTAGGTACCACTCTTGTAGTAATATTGGTCGATTACATTTACAATAGTTTTGTCAGAATTATATGTTGCATTGTTGGAACGGACATTTTGCTCGAAAATGATTTTGTCCATATACTTTGCGTTATAAAAAAGTTTCCAAGGGTCGCCGCCCGAATATTCAAAGTGCAAGTGAACACCGGACGAACCACCTGTGGTACCCATAACGCCGATTTTTTGTCCCTTGGTGACAGATTGACCGACACTAACGTTATAAGAATTCAAGTGAGCGTACAAAGATCTGTATCCGCTGGCATGTTTGATAATAACGTATTTACCAAAGCTGGTGTTACCTAAATCCTTTGCAACTTCAACCACGCCGCTTTCAACGGCGAGAATATTACCTCCGCCGGCGATATCCATACTGGTTTTATAACCGTATTTAGTACTGTGTTGTGCGCCGCTTTTGTAATAATACATACACGTAACGTAGTAAGCGGAACTGCTTTCACAGGGCCAAATCAAATCATCGGCAGCGAAAGCCGTGATTCCCGTCAACGGCACAAGACCGATAAGCATAGTGGATGCGAGTAAAAGTGATAGAATTCTTTTTTTCATTTCGTCCTCCCGAAATAATAGTAGGGTTAATTAAGAATAACATATCAAAAAAATCCATGCAACTATTTTATAATGAATTTTTTATGAACACATTTAAGCAACCGAGATATCGAACGTCGCCTCGAAAGTTCGGTTCCAAGGATAGCGGAAATTGGAAACGCTAACCCTACCGTGAGAAATTGCTTTTCCTTTTGCAGACATAATAGGCGAAGCATTGATTCTCGCAACAATTGTAGCAGGTCCAAACGTCGAAGTATCATTAAGATTGGAAATACCCTTATATTTATACGAAATATCCTTTACAAGCGAGAAAGTTATCGTTTTTAAGAATGCTTTGTTTGACTCCTCGGTAACTCTGCTCGAACGGTAGAGATAAACATAGCGAGCGACAGCGTTTGATAGCGAAATACCGACCAAATTACCAACCGTATTCCAGTTACTGTATCCCAAAAGCATACCTACATCTAAATCATAGTCAAACATACGTCTGGCAACTTCGGTTCTGGTTTGAGAAGCATCGATTATACAGGTAGGTATGCCGTTTTCGATGTTATTTATAGCAGTTTCGATTAACTGTTTAGAATATTTTTCTGCATAGTCGGTCTTAGTGAGTACGAGCACCTGCATAGCATTAGGATCTGTGCTTGTCATTGTCGCCCCAATCGAATTGATATGGTTTTCAACGTTATTTGCCAGTGTCGAGGTATCATAAGCATCGGCAGGTTGGTCTTTTCCCTCTCCGAAATAGATTACGTTGCAGTTCGCCTGTCCGTAAACCGATGTTGCAACCGCAGCAATGCCCATAAGTCCAAGCTCGTCGGCGCCTGCGAACAAAGTGAGATTTTCTCCGCCGATTGACTTAATATAGTTTATTTCATTCGTTTGAATAGTTATTTGAGGAGAAGAATCGTCAACACCAATATAGATACGTTCGATATCCTGAGAAGCGTTTCTCAAAAGATAATCGACAACATTTAATTTTCTCGCACGAGAAGCGTGATAACGATTAAGTTTATCCGAAGATACGTTAACGCTTATTGCCGCACCGTTGGCGTTATAACGGTAACCGGCGATAATATTGTCAACGGTGAGTTGACTTCCGGTTAATTGTCTTCTGGCAACTTGACCGTAAGCGCGGAGCGCATTGTATGTAGCAGAATCGTAACCTTGATAGTTAACCGTCGAGGCAAGGCGCATTACGGTATCGAAAATAACAACGTGTTTTCTCTTCGCCAAATCGATTAAATAATCGGTGACTTCCATTTCAAACGTGAGGTCGGTATTAGACAGGTAGCGAGAACCGACCAAACCGCCCGAAATAAGTTGGTCGAGAGAGATCACGAAATAATCACATTCATCTTCAACCGATTCAAGCCAGTTAAGCAATCCTGCGCGGTTACCCATCGTCGAACCATCGGAATTGGGCGTCATGTTGTCAAGCGCAGTTCTGTACATTTCTTCTTCGGGTATAAGCAATTCGAAACCCGCACTTGCCACAAGAAATTCCGCACGTTCTTTATTTACGGGACGGTTATCCAACGGAATATACGCCAACTTAATACCGTTTCCGTCTGCGCTAAACGTGCGATGAGGGCTTGTAGCAAGGTCATACGTACGGAAAAAGTGACGTTTTATAAGCGTGTAATCGTAAGAAGTAGGTTCATCCGCTGTTTTTGACGCTTCATATATAGCACCGTCGGGATTATATGTTTTGAAAACGGTGCGTTTTAAAAGCAGATAGTCAAGTGCGTTTATCTTGCCGTTGCAATCCATATCGCCGTAAACAACGATTTTATATTCATTCCCCTTTTTATCAACAGCAATATCATTTGTAGCGACATAGTTGCTCTTTGTTGACAGAGAAACAATATCCGGTTCATCTGCCAAAAATTCTTCGGGAGTTGTTTCTACGGAAATATTATACAGAAATCCGTTTTTCGTATAGTACTTTCCGCTTGAAAAAACATTGCCGTTATTTGCAATTTCGGCATTTACTCCGACAGGCAATAACAAAAAAGTTATGATTATAACTAAAATAGCAGATAAAATTCGCTTCACAAGACCATCCTCCGAATAAAACTTAACGTATCAAGTATAACATGTGTCAAACGTCGCCGTCAACTGTCAAGCAACACAAATTATCGAATATTTTTTTGGAAGAATCAATAATCTATTATTCGGCGTATTGACATTTTTTGATAAAGGTTGTACAATGTAAAAGAATAATTATATAAGGAGTTTTCGATGAGCGCTTTAGATGCACTTAAAAATAAATTTAAGTTTGATAAAGATAGTCCTTGGCACTTTTACCGCAAAGTGCTTTGGTGGTCATTTATCATTTCGGCTTGTATAACAATACCGTTTGTAATTGTCGAATGGGTAAAAACCGGTCACCCGATTTTCCTATATTACGGTGACTACAACGCCCAACAGATTTGTTTCTATGAGAACTGTGTGCGCATGGTTCGCGCAGGTGATTTCGGTTGGGACTGGGTAACCGACATGGGTTCTAACTTCATAGGAAGTTACTCTTACTATATGCTCGGCAGCCCGTTTTTCTGGATAATGTGTTTCTTCCCTTCCACTTGGGCTCCCTATCTTATGGCTCCGATGTATATGATCAAATACATGGTTGCTGCCATTATAGGTTACGCATATTTGCAAAGATTTGTTAAGAACAAAGATTATGCGGTCATTGGTGCGTTGCTCTATTCGTTCTCTGGATTCCAAATATACAACACCTTCTTCAATCAGTTCCACGACGTTGTTGCGTTCTTCCCCTTGCTCCTTATCGGTATGGAAGAATATGTTCAGAATGACAGAAAAGGTCTTTTCGCAATCGCTGTTATGCTAAACGCGATCATAAACTACTTTATGTTCGCCGGACAAGTTGTATTCTGCATACTTTATTTCTTGTTTAGAATCAGTACAAAATCCTTCAAAATCACCCTCGGCAAGATGTTCGGTCTTCTTTTGGAAGCGGTACTTGGCGTACTAATGTCTATGTTCCTTTTCCTACCTGCCGCTACCGCACTTATGGGCAACAGCAGAATTTCGAACTCCTACACCGGAACTATATCCAAACTCTTCGAAAACCTCGGTAAAAAAGATTGGGAGGCTGTTAAAAACAACCTCAAAACCTTGTTTATATACCGCAAGAGTGGCGAATTTTATTGGCAAAGATACGGACAGATATTCGAATCCTACTTTTTCCCGCCCGATATTCCCTCCCGCGTTAACTTCTTCTATGGACACGAAACCCGTTGGGCTTCTATTTCAATGTATCTGCCTATGTTTGGGCTTTCAGGCGTATTGGCGTTCTTTACGGTCAAAAAGCGCACTTGGCTCAAAGCATTGATGATATTGCTCGTCGTATCCTCGTTTATTCCTCTCTTAAACAGCATGTTCTTCCTCTTCAACTCGTCGTATTATGCAAGATGGCTTTACATGATGATTTTGATGTTCGCTCTTGCAACAATAATAAGCCTTGAAGACAAACGAACCAATTGGCGTGTTCCTGCGGCGATACTCACCTTCTTCTGTACTGCTGTTGCCATCCCGTTAGGTCTTGTATGGCACGAAAACGATGACAAGGCAATGGAACTCGGTTATCCTCCGTTCAAAGGCAGATTTTGGTTATACGTTGCTATCGCGTTCCTGGGTATTATCCTTACTGCATATATCATACGCAGATTCAGAGGTACAAAACTGTTTGAACGCGCAATTCTTTGCAGTGTAGCCGTTGTTACGATACTTTACAGTTGTATACACATTACCAACGGCAAACAGCACTCACATTCGAGCGACTTCTTGGTAGACCAGTGTATCAACGGCGAAATAACCCTTCCCGACCCGCACGAAGAGTTTTACAGATTAGACTTCTTTAAAACTTCAAGCATATCTACCATTGATAACCTTGGTATTTATTGGAATCAGCCTACTATTAACTGTTTCCACACGGTTGTCCCTCCGTCTATTATGGAATTTTATCCGATAATCGGCGTTACCAGAAGCGTTGGTTCGCGTCCCGAAAGTTCGCTTTACGGATTAAGAGCATTCACTTCCGCAAAGTATTCTTTTATTGAAACCAGCAAAAACAAAAAGAAGGTTACAAAAAACTCCACCGACCCCGAAACCGGTGAAGCAATCAAGAAAACCGTTTACGAAAAGGCGCACAACACCTACGGATTCACCTATCTCAAATCCGAAAACGGTTATGATATTTACGAAAACGAAAACTTTATCCCGATGGGCTTTGCTTACACTCAATTCATGTTGCAAAGCGATTTCGAAAAGGCGTATAAAAAAGCCGAGCGCGACAAGGTTCTTTGTCAGTATCTTGTAGTTCCCGATAATATGGAAGCATATTATTCTCAATTTATGGAACGTGTATCTACTGATGAAAAAGCAAAACCCGATAAGACCACATTCGAAAAATCGGTTGACGACCGCAGAAGCATGTGTTGCGATGATTTCGATTATTCAAGCGACGGATTCACCGCAAGCATCACACTCAACAAGCCCTCTATCGTATTTTTCAGCGTTCCTTACGAAGAAGGCGGTTGGGGTGCTACCGTAAACGGACAAGAAACTGATGTTCTTAAAGTAACCTATGGTTTCGTAGCTGTCGAATGTCAAGCAGGTGAAAACGAAATCGTATTTGACTATTCAACTCCCGGTCTTTTCGTTGCAAGTAAAATCAGCTTTGCAGGTAAGGACTTTACCCTCCCCGGCGGCGTATGGATTTCGCTTGTTGGATTTGCATTGTTCGCAGCTTATATGCTTTACTTCACCAAGTATAAAAAACACAAAGCAAGTGTTGAATTTTTCAGTTATGAATTTTACGACGATTGCGGTGCAGAGCTTGAACAATCCGTAGCAAACGAAAAAGCAACTACCAAAACCAAGACAAAATCCAAATCCTCAAAGCAGTTTATAAAGAAAATCAAAAAGTTTTTCAAATAGTCATTCAAAAAATCCCTGTCATCGTTAAAAATGACAGGGATTTTAAATTAGTTTGATTTTTTAACATTCAACCGATTCTTTAAGTTTTTTCACAAGCACGTCGCTCGGTTGAGGCGTTTCGAAGAAGGATTCTTCACAACGGAAAGCGATACCACCGCATCTACCCCTTGTGCCGTAATGCAAACCTGCATAGAAACCGTCTTTGCCGAGGCAATCTATTCCGTACGGTGTGGAATAGTGATATTTACGTGAAATCCCGCTCAAATCATAAGGGATACAGTACAAAACTTCTCTGTAACTGTGTTCGGCAACGGGGTTATATGTAGTGAACCAAAATTCCTTATTATCTGCATCGTAATCGAGATTTTGAATGCCGTAAACAGTATTACCGGTAGGAATGTAATATTCGGTTTCATATTTACCATCCAATGTGAATTGAAGGATAATTTGATTTGAATACTTTTCATCGGTATAAAGCGCACAAGCAACAAACATCTTTTCTTCGCCTGTTTTAGGATCGGGCGCAATAGCAACACCGTCAATACCTTGGAAACCGCGAGTATCTTCGGGAGTGCAGGTGATTTTTTGATATTCATAGCAAATATCAAGATCGATTATTTCGATAACGTGAAGATCTTCGGCATCAAAAACATAAATTTTAAACGCGGTCCAATCTTCCCAAGCGTGTCCGGGAAGAGCATTGCCCATGTAACTTACATAAATCTTGCCGTCATGGTATTCGCAGTCACCGAGGTGACCACCATGAATTTCGACCTGACATCTCATAATGCCGTCAAGAGTGGTTTTAACAAGCGTATCGGTAAATGACCAATACATATATCCGTTTCCGCTTGTGAATCCTTGCATGTGATAACGTTGATTATGAACTTCAAGAAATTCCATTTTTGTAAACCTCTGCTTTGTATGTTATATTCTTATCGAGATTATAATAAATATATCACGAAACAACTTTCAAGTCAACAATTTATCTCTTTTTAAACAAAAAAGCAAAACAGCCGTGAATTATTATCCACGGCTGTTTGGAAATTATACGTTATTTGCAGTTTTTATCGCAACGGCTGTTGTTTTGGGACACACAACGGTCGCAATTTCCGAAATGCTCTTCGGCGTAGGGATAAAATTCACCTACGGGGAACTGCATTTTGCCGAAAATCGAGCAGGGATCGTCATTATTGCAAGGTTTGCTGTCTTTTTCGGGCAAACAGAAATGACAAGCGGGAAGCATAAGTTGTACCTTACGTTCCATGCGGATAACAGAGAACACACCGATGGTGACGTAAACATTATTAACGCCTACGCCGTCAACAAAATCGCCGTCGAAGCGAGAACGGATTTTATCGGGGATGGCATCAATACACATGCAGCAATTACCGAAATGACGCGAACGTTCAACGATTTTGCTGTCAAGGCAGATAGGAGATGCAACTTCGACAACAACTGTGGGAAGAGTAGGTTCGGTGTCACAACGTAATTCACATTCATCGAAGCAAAAGCTGTTCTTTTCGGGGTCAGACGTGAATACAGAAACGTTCTTTTCACTACCGTAAAGGATAATCTTCTTATCGAAGGCACACAAACCTTTCACCTCTTGCACTCTGCCGCCGCATACGCAGGCTTCGAGAGTGACACAGAAGTAATAGCGTACTGTGACTTGATAAAAACCTTTATTGAACGGCACAGGTTCGATATTGATATTGGTGTTGATAACTTCAACACATTTGCATCTTACGGCGCTTGCCTTATCGACGATTTCCTGAGCCATATCACAAAGGTGTACGCGAACGTCCTCTAAACAATCCTTATCGCGCGCGGAATCAAACACTTTATCCACGCTGATGCAACAAAGTTGTTCTTTATTGCCACCGCAAAGCCCGCTTAAAGGGCTGTTTCTTTCATTCATTGGAAATCCTCCTCTTTGTGTTTGGATAATACTATATATTGTGGAATCGTTGTTAGTATTATCAATACTATTCTATGCAGCAGCATTTAAAACGTGAATTTTTGTGTAAAAGAACCATTTACAAATATTACTAATAATGATATATTACTGTCGAGGTGATACGCAATAGAACGTAAAAAGTCAGCTACATTGACAATACTCACATTAGCATTGGTTTTTATGATAGGCTTCACCGTTCTCGCGGTGCAGGTCATTCTGTGGCAGAATCAGGACATTTCGGTTGACATCGTCAGCGAAAACGAAACAGGAACACAAGAGGTTACGATCTCTATTAAAAATACAGCAGGCTCTACCCTTCTCTTCTACGAAAATGCCGAAATGACAGGCAAAATCGAATATTTATCAGAGAGTGGTTGGGTTGATTTTTGCGACGTTAGTTATACAATGAGTAACGTTAATGCAATTTCACAACTTTACGGCGGAACCTTTGCCGAACTTGAACCCGGCGAAGATTGGAACATTTCGGTACCCGAAGATAAAATTGCCGATATGCAAAACGGCACTTACCGAATTAAAATGACATATATCACCGAGAAAAACTATAACAAGTATCTCGAAATGTCATATAAAAAACGCTTTGATACCGAATCTGCCGTCAGCAATGATTCTTCGTTTGATAACTTTTCTGATTATTCTTCCGATATTTCTTTTGATGTTTCGGACAAAAATCCTGTAAGCAACGACAAAAAAGAACCGTTTGGCGAACTTTATGTCGAAGTAAGCGAATCGGAAGTTTCAGAAGAAAGTAACGTTGAAGAAGAATTTCTTGCCGCTTCACAGAGCGAAGTGTTCGTTAAGACCTTTAACGTTGAAATCCCCAAAGATTTTGTCAGCGCAATAAGTATCGAAGGTCGCGGTATCGATTCCGACGATGTTTCCTTCGTTACAAAAGAAACTTCTCAAACAAACGAACTCAATTGATTTTTCAAAAGCCCCCAAAAGGGGCTTTTGGTTTTAAAGGGTGATTATATGACTCTACGCGATAACATTATCAGTATGCTCGAAAAGAATAAAGGCGAATATATTTCGGGACAAAGCATCGCAGATGCCTTTTCTGTGTCAAGAAGCGCCGTTTCAAAATGCATCAATAACCTAAAAAACGAGGGATATGATATACAGTCCGTCAATAATTTGGGACATTGTCTTAAAGCAACTAGCGATATTCTTTCAAGCGCAGGTATATCGGCACATCTTGAAGACGATATAGACGTATACGTATTTAAAACGATTGACTCGACAAATTCCGAAGCAAAACGCGCGGTTGCAAACGGCTTGAACGTTGACACGATATTTGCTTCCGATGAACAAACATCAGGGCGCGGTCGAAGAGGACGCAGTTTTTATTCCCCAAAAACAAGCGGACTTTATTTTTCCTGCGTATTGCACCCGAACGTTAGCCTTGCCGAATCTACGTTGCTCACCTCCGCAGCGGCGGTTGCTGTTTGCGAGGTTATTGAAGAAGCAACAAAAAAACACCCAAAAATAAAATGGGTGAATGATATTTTTATAGATAATAAAAAGGTTTGCGGGATACTTACCGAAGCGGTTTCTGATTTCGAAAGTGGAAAAGTCCAAGCGGTTATTGTCGGTATCGGTATTAACGTAACAACCGAACAATTTCCCGACGAACTAAACAAAATCGCATCTTCCGTTGGCGAAAACATAAACCGTAATTATCTTGCGGCAAAAATTTTTACAAAGCTCAAAGCATTTTGCGATTCGCTCCCATCCATAGATTTCATGAACGAATACCGCAACCGTTCATTAGTGTTGGGCCAAACCATATACTTCAACAGAAACGGAATCGACTATACCGCCAAAGCCGAAGCAATTCTTGACGACGGCGGATTATCTGTCATTACCGATAAAAACGAAAGAATGATTTTGCAAAGCGGTGAAATCAGCATTAAACTTAATTAAGTTTAATCTTCTTTAAATACCGCGCAACAAAAAACGCGAAAACGATTTTAACAACATCAAAAACACCGAAAGCCAAAAGCGAACCGATAAAAAACGATAGAAAGTCGGTTTCCGTTTCAACAAACTGCATCGCACGTGCACTACCGACGGCGTAACACGCCAAAATTGCGAGGATTGAAGAAACAACACGTATTTGCCACTTGTTGCCAAAAAGCGATTCTGTGGCAATACAGACGTCTCCTGACACAACAAAGCCCAATATGTATCCGCCGGTTGCGCCCATAAGCACACCGAAGCCCGAAGTAAAATTCGAAAACACCGGTATACCGATTGCGCCGAGCGCGATATATACAACCAATGAGGCAGTTGCTTTCTTTGCACCAAAATAATATATCAGAAAAAACACACCAAAGGTTTGCAGGGTAAACGGAACTATCGGTGTCGGTATTGATATCCACGAGCAAACCGCAAGAATAACCGCGCCTAACGCGATATATGCCATATTTTTTATTCTGTTACGATTTCTCACGGTATCACCTATCCTTTCCAACAAAATATAACATATCAAAACGAAAATGTCAACCGAAAGTTAAAAACGGTTGACATTTTGCATTTTAATATTCATCACAATAAATCGAAACGGCAATAGAAAGCATGTCGCTTTCAAATTCTTTGGCTTCGAAATAACAAAAAATGTTTATTCCGCGCGAAAGAATCATTTTGGGAAGTACCGAATCCATAAACGGAAGAATGCCCAAATTTGTTCCATCGGCACGTTTAACCGCAAGTCTATCGGTTTCGTCAAGTTCGACCGACAGTCTTTCCCCGACGGTAAGCGTATTATAAAGATGTTCGGGGTTGTCGCAAAGGAAACTGCCCTCTAATTCGCAAACTCCGATAAATACGCCTTTATTGGGCTTTACGCTCCGAAATATTTCATACGCGAGCGATTTTCTATCGGCAAGAAGTTTCATCGTTATCGGATAAAGAGATTTCTTCCTCATACTACCTCAATCTCCCTACCCAGCGCGAACGAATACAAAAGCGTTTGACTTACTTTGCACCCCGTCATACTTTCAACCGCTCGGCGATAATACGATATTTGTACACGGTGCCTACTTATCAATTCGTCGGGCGTTTTTACCCTATCGGTTTTATAATCAACAACCGTATACGTACCGTCGGCATTTTCGAAAAAGCAGTCTATTACACCTTGAACGAGAAAACTTTCGCCACCCGATGCACCGTCATTTACCGAAAAACGTTTCTCGCGATAAACACGTTTTGATTCATTGATACGTTTATACAAATCGCTTTCAAAAAAGCGTTCCAACGATGCGATATCAAGCATTTCGCGTTGTTCTTTTGTAATCATGCGTATATCAACAAGTCGCGATGCTTCTTTTGAGATACCGTTATGTTTGACATTTTCAAAATCGCAAAATTGCATAAACAGGTGGTTCGCTGTACCGATATCAACCGCTTCGACCGTCTTATCCGAAATAAACTTCGGACGCAACGAAACGCGCGAAAGCGGGACAGATAAATATTTATTATATTCATCGTCTTCTAATATCCCTTCTCGAAGTTCCGAAACCGAAATCTTTGCCGCCGTTTTCACCGAAGCATCAAAAGGATATTCATAATTCACAATTTTAAGCATTTCATCGGTAGGGGTTATAATTTTTTTGCGTTTTTCGGGGCGTTTCACCAAAATGCCGTCGGTTTCGAGTATCGAACGAAGCGAATAAAACGGTTGTTCTTCTCTTCCGACAACGGTATACAAAATCATATCAAGCCAACTTTTTGATGAATTCTTGTTATACCGTTTCTCGCGCCAACCTTCATCGGCGCAACCCGTAATATAAAGACGTTCGATTGCGCGTGTAAGAGCAACATACAATTTACGCAATTCCTCGCCGACGGCAATTTCTCGTTCTTTATCCACCGCGTTAATATTACACAACGGATCGAATGAGGTAAACTTAACTCTGTCTTTCAATTTGAAATACAGTCCGTTCCCGCGCAAAAAGGTGATTTCGGAGGAGTTTTTTAACCCTCTGAATTGCTTTTCAGTTCCTGCAAGGAAGCATACTTTAAATTCCAAGCCCTTTGACTTATGGACCGTTATGAAAGAAACGGCGTCCTCATCACCCGAACGCGCCGCATCGGAAATTTGCTTTTCGCCATCGGAAAGTTCGGAAATGTAATCGAGAAAACCCGAAAGACCGTAATTTTGTACCGTTTCGTACTTGGTCGCGTACTCATAAAGCAACAACAGACTATCGCGGTTATCCGAAGATGATGCTATACGAAGCAAACCCGAAGACACAAAAAAGCCTTTCAAAAACTCTCTGCACGGTACGCCCGTACTTTCCTTTCTCCAAACAGAAAGGCGTTTCACGAACTCACGGCATCTTACGCACAAACCGCTTTCACCTTTACGCGACACAAAACGATATTTACGTTTTGATATAGGAGTTGATTTAGGAGTTGCAATCGACAAAACAGCATGCCAAAACGCAGTCTTTGTTGCATACCTACGAATACGATATAGGTCGTTGGAAGTGAAATTGCATATCGGACTGCGCATTAGTGCGCAAAGCGATATATCGTCGGTGGGGTCGTCTATCGCTTTTAAAGAAGACACGGCAAGACGTATATCGGGATTTTCCAAAAAATTCTCGGCGGTTTCGGTTTTATAAGGAATACCGTATTTCGAAAACGCTCTTTCGTATTCAACCGAATAGCCTTTCATTGCACCAAGCATAACCGCGAAATCCGAAAACCTAAATTTCTCGCCGCTGTCGTCGGTTTCGTCGTTTACAAGGCGCAATATTTCAATGGCGATATATTCGGCTTCCGCACGTCTTGCGTCGAGCGATTTACCCTTTTCCTTATCCGCAACGGCAATAACAACGGGATGTTTTCTGTCGGGACGATCAGATGCCTTCACTAGCCATTCGCCGTCGTATTCGCGTAAATAAGGAGTATCGCTTACGGTTTCTTTGAACAAATAGTTTACATAATTTATAACAGATTCTCCGCACCTAAAATTTTCGCGGAGGAATATACAAGCATTTTTGCTGTTTTCCGAAGAATCTATATCGGCATATTCCTCTTTATATCCAAGGAATATATCGGGATATGCGTTACGGAATCGATATATACTTTGCTTTACGTCGCCAACCATGAAACGATGGCTTTTTCCTGCAAGGAGGCTAAACAATCTATCCTGCATCGGATTGACGTCTTGATACTCGTCGATAAGTATTTCTTTAAAACTTCTTTGTTTCTTCAAACAAAGTTCGGTCGGCACTTTACTTCCGTTTTCATCGGTAGTTTCAAGCAATTCAAGAGCTTTCCTCTCGAAGTCGGAATAATCGAGCACCCCGTTTTCGCACTTAACTTTTTCATATTCGCGTTCAATATCGTTTATGAACGAATTTATATACAACACCATATCGGCGCACGTTTCGAAACTATTCGCGTTATATTCATCGTTGCCACGAATATATCGGTTTTTGATTTTTGTGTGCGCTTCCATAAGTTTTTTCTTCATCTCGCCGATGATATCGCGGTATTCTTTTTCACAGCCTTTACTTGAAAGCGTGATTTTGAAAGAAGTTTCGGCAAGATTGCAATAGTTTACATAATTTGTATCGAGCGAATCGTATACGGTTTCAAAGGCGTTTACAAGTTTATCAAGCGGAACGAGGTATGAATCGTCGTCAGCGACATTGGAAGCATAGGCATAAATATCGTTTGCTGTTTCAATAAACTCGCTGTAAAAGCCTTTTAAACGGTTCTTGATTTCCTTTCCTATCTCTGTTTCGAAAAAGCCGTGTTCGCGCATTATTCTTGCTTCGTTTTTTAGGGTTTCGGCACATTTCAAAAGCACCTCTTCCCTATCGAGCGTAACGCGAAGATTATTGAAAAGCTTTATCATCGAATCGGCAAGCGGATTATCGTTTTTATCGCCCGTAAAATTATCGGCAAAACGCAAAAAAGCCTCATCTTCGCTGTCGTACCCTTTTGATATAAGGTTGTCCACAACGTTACGCAAAAGCATTGCTTCTTCGGTTTCGTCAATTACTCTTACACGAGGAGATATGCCCAACAGCGCAAAGTTTTCCTTAACAAGCGAAAGACAATATGCCGAAATCGTGCAAATATTCGCCTCGGAAACGAGAAGCGATTGACGGTAGAGGTGTGTGTTATCGGGATATTTTGCCGATTCTTCGAGCAAGGCATCATACAGTTTGCGCTTAATATCCGAAGCCGCCGCTTTCATAAACGTAACTACAAGAAAATCATTTACCGAATCACCCGATTTAATTCTTTCGATAAGACGATTCGTGAGAACGGTGGTTTTTCCGCTTCCTGCGCCCGCGCTGACAAGAATATCTTTGTCGCGTGTGTCGATTGCTTTTTGTTGTTTATCGGTAAAGGTTCGTTTTTTCTCAATCGGCGTAGTCAGCATCACCGTCGAATTCCTCCTCTTCTTGTTTTCGGTTACGGCACAAATCGCCGAGTGAACAATATTTGCAAGGTTCGATAGTTTTATTTTCGATTTCAAGCGGACAAACGTCCATATTACCATCGAAAACATTATTTGCAAGTTTGTTTATCTGCTCATGCAACGTTGCTTCGATTTCCTTAAATTCTTCGTCGGTATAGGCTTTTTTTGCAGAACCGTATGAATACAGATTGCCCTCTTTATTGCGTTTTACGGGTACAAATTTAAAATTGTTGCTCATTGCATATACAACGTCGGGGTTATCAATAACGATGCCGTTACGTTTAATACATTTAGCAATTTCTTTTGCCAATTCCTCTTCGCTTTCTCTGCCGTTTATACTTACGTTCGGCAAAGACACGGTGAAGTAAAACGCACCGGCAGGTACAGAACCTGTCTTTTCGCAAAACGCGAAAAGATAGTGCAAAAGTTGGCTGTCAAGACCGTAGGAAACCAAATCGACCGAAAAGTTTTTGGCGTAGGTTTTGTAATCAATAACGCGCACATAGGTGATTCCGTTTTGAACGTAGGTATCCACACGGTCGATAGAACCGCGCAAACGAACGGTTTTGCCGTTCACGTCATAGGTGATTGCAGGGATATCCTCATCTTGAAGCCCTATCTTAAATTCAAAACCGACAGGCAGAAAATCGCTTTCCGAGAATTCGGTACAAAGATTTTCGGCAACAAAATCTATGGTTTTCACCATATTTGCATAAGTATGAAGGAATTTTTTGTCCTCGCTCGCCTGCTTGCCGATTACGTCAAGGAAATATTGCTTTGAAAGTCTGTTTACAAGTTCGCGCCTTTCGTGTTCGGAAGGGCAAACAAATTTGCCGGTTGAAACACATTCGCGCATAAACAGTTCGAGTATCTTATGAACGAAATTACCGATTTCGGGCATAGAAAACTCGTTTTGCTTCTTTTCTTTTAAATCAAGCAGATAATTTCCGAAGAACGAAAAAGGACATTTCGCGTAGGTTTCGAACTTTGAAGGCGACAAATTAAGCGAGGTTTGCGAAAAATCAATACGCGAATTTTTATCGCTAACCATAGGTTCGCTTTTGAAATAAGGGGTATCGGTACGCAGAAGCGTTTTTTCGATTTCATCTTTGATTTTTCCTTTTTCGAACGAAGGAAAATTCGCCGCAATCGACTCTCGCGAATAAAGCATTTCTTTACTGTCGAAATGAACGCTTTTAACCGCGGTCAACATATTCAAAACAGAAAGCCATGCAGTAGACGGGCGCAATTCACCGCCCGAAAGTTCGCTGTTGGGACACAAAAGCACCAATCTGTCGGTAGGCGCAGAAAACGCCGCATATACGAAAAATCTATTGGTATTAAG
>JAGBUH010000084.1 GCA_017630915.1 Clostridia bacterium | reverse complement strand
TAAATACGGTATCGCGCAGTTGACTTATAATATAATCGGTCTTCCCTACGAGGATAAATACCGCGCACTCAAAACCATCAAACTCAATGCAAAAGCAGGTGCGGACAGAGTTATCCCCAACATTTTCTATCCCTACCCCGGCACAAAACTTTACGATATCGCGATGGAAGGCGGTTTTATTCCCGAAGGAGGTGTTTCGCCCGATGCGCGTGTTCCGCTTGTTCAACCGCAATTCCCCGAACATGAAGTGCTCTATCTCGAAGCATACTTCGCACATTTCGTTCGCCGTTATAAATGGGCGTATGCTATGCCCGAATGGCTCGGCAAACCCTATGAAAAGTGGCTCGACCACAGAGCAACGGGTAAACACGTTCCTTATAAATTCCTTGTTAAATTGCACGACGGTTACGCAAAAGTCCGCAACGGCTTGAAAGATATTCTTATCGACCACATGCCGAAGCTTTATATGAAGTTACGTATGATTAAGCATCACAAAAAGGCGAAGAAGGCGTAAATCATGTCGGGTATCCTTTATATCGTTCCGACGCCCATCGGTAACATGGGCGACATGACCGAACGCGCGAAAGAAACGCTTAACAACGTCGATTTTATCGCGTCGGAAGATACTCGCGTCGGCGGTAAACTTTTGATGCTTTTAGGCATTAAAAAACCGTTGCTGAGTTACCATGAACACACCTCGAAAAACATCGAAACCGCGATTATCGACCGTATCCTTTCGGGCGAAAACTGCGCTCTTATAACCGATGCAGGAACTCCTGCGGTGAGCGACCCCGGTGAAAAGTTGGTTCATGCTTGTTCTGTTGCAGGTATACCGGTTTGCGCATTGCCGGGCGCTTGTGCGGCGATAACCGCAATCTCTGCTTCGGGTTTGCCGTCAAGACGGTTTTGTTTTGAAGGATTTTTGCCTGAAAACAAGAGAGAGAGAAAAGAACGTATTGAAGAATTATCGCGTGAGAAACGCACTTTTATACTCTATATTTCTCCTCACGATGCCGAAAATTATCTAAACGAACTCGCGAATGTTTTGAAAGACAGACCCTGTGTTCTCGCTAAGGAATTGACGAAGATGCACGAACGTTATTTTCGCGGCACCATTGAATCGGTGCGTGACGAGTTTTTAAAACTCACCTCTGCCGAAAAGCGAGGCGAGTACGTTTTGGTTTGCGAAGGTGCGTCGGAAGAAGACGAATTTTGGACCGAAATGAGCATTGAAGAACACGTAGAGCACTATATTGCTTTGGGGCTTTCAAAAATGGAGGCTTGCAAAGCGGTTTCGCGCGACAGAGGCGTCGGCAAGGGCGAAATTTACAAGATAGTCAATAATTAGAGGATTTTTCATGAAACCAATTGGGATTAGATTTATTGCGTTTATAATTTTAATATGTTTGTTAATCCCGACGGTTTCGGTTTTTGCCGACGATTCGGTTTTGACGCTTTATATGAGTTACAGCGGAAACTCATACGTCGGAGGCGAAGTAAATCTGCGCGTGACGGTATCAAAGCCGACAGATTCACTTGCAGGGCTTGAATTCATCCTCGATTATGACGAAACGTACTTAAAACCCATTCACACCGTCAATACCGAAGACGGCAAAGAGATGGACGTGCTCGTCACAAACATGCCTTATAAATGGGAACAGATGAGTTACCATTCAAATGACGACGGATTTTACCATTTCCGTTTTGCTATGCCCGACGAGGGAGATTATTATTTGAACTCGGTTGGGGGCTTGGTTCTGAATATCCCATTTAAAGTTATTAAAGCAGGCAGTTTTGATTTTTCGATTAACAACGAAGATATTATCGCAATAGTTGCCGACAAGGATTTTTCTCCAATGTCGGGTGTAGGCGGTGATTTGTCGGTTGTCGCATACAGCGAAGCGCAAAAGTTGGCAATCGGATTCAACAGCGCCGACGTTGCACGTGAAGGCGAAATATATTATGCCGAAATCAAAGCGACCAATCTCGGCGACACAAGCGGTATAATAGGGTTGGAATTCGTGCTTGATTATGACAAAACTGTGTTCAAGCCAAAAATCACAAGCAACGATTCCGAACAAATGAATGCTTTTATGTCGGATATGCCGAACGACGGCTGGGAACAAATGTGTTCCTACGACGAAACGTCGGGTAAATACACGTTGCGGTTTGCGGCATTGCATTGTGAATCGCTAACACAGGTCGAAACTCTCATTTCGGGTAATTCACTTTTAATAAGTGTTCCCTTTGAGGTTATCGGTATCGAGGGCGTTATCGGCGGATTTTCTATTCCGTCGGAATCGGTTACCGCAATCAATAACAATAACGTCATTTCAAAAGGAATCGGCGACACAAAATCGGTTTCGATTGAAAAAAGCGTATCTTCTTTCAATCCCGAGCAATTTGGTTTTACGGTTAAAGACAACTGTCTTTTGAATATATCCGAAAAAACCTCGGTTTCTAAATTTTTGTCATATTTTGATTCGCTTTATCTTACCGATAAAAACGGAAAACGCATAACCGACGGATACGTTTGTACCGAGTATATTCTTACAGACGGTTCGAACATCAATTTATCGCTTGTCGTACGCGGCGACGGAAACGGCGACGGACAAGTCAACTCGACGGATTATCTTTACGTAAAACGTTACTGTTTCAAGACGCTTGCCGCAACAACGGCGCAAAAATATGCCATGGCAGTAGCCAATAATAAGGAAATTACCGCGAATGATTATCTGTTAATAAAACGTCATTGTTTCGGGACTTATGATATAAACAAGGGTTAAGATTATGAAACGTTTTTTGATTTTTATTCTTATATTTTGCTTTGCAATAACTTTGGTTTCCTGCGGTAAAGATTATCAACGCGCCGACGAACTGTCGGAAAAGTTTATCACAGCGTTGCTTATCCGCGATGAAGAAACGATGCGACAATACATCCACCCCGATTATATAGATAAAGCGCTTCCCGACGATGCGTTTTACAAGGCTTTGGAAACCCATTTTTTGACTATCGGTCATCCGCTTACTAACCTAAACGTCGTTGGAAAAGCAAACGTCGAGGGTATGAACAACGCGCTTAAATGCACCTACGTTGCGCGTGTTAATGAACTTTTTTACACCGTTGAACTTATTATTGTCGATGACGAAAACGGTTACGGCGTAGTTTCGACCGCAATGACGTTAAACACAGAGCTTGATTACTATTATCACGAATCCGAATAGGGTGAGTTTATGAAAAAAAACTTAACACAAACAATCAAAAATTACGGACTTATAACTATCGGATGTCTTTTATTCGCCGCAGGGGTTTCGCTTTTCTTGGACCCTAACGAACTTGCATCGGGTGGCGTTTCGGGCATTGCGATAATTTTAGGCGGTATTACCGATATTCTCCCGACGGGTACGTGGGTTATACTTTTTAACATTCCTATTATGATTGCCGGTGTTTGGAAACTCGGCGCGAAAATTCTTGTGCCGACGTTCTATGCTATTGCAATCAGTTCTTTGTCGATGAACCTTTTCGAAGAATACGTTTCTCCGCTTACCAACAATCCGCTTTTGGCGTGTGTCGGCGGCGGTGTGCTTGTCGCGGCAGGTATCGGTCTTGTTTTCAGAGGCGGCGCGACGACGGGCGGAAGCGATATCATCGTAAAACTGCTTCGCTTGAAGTTCCGTCACATCTCGACGGGCGCAATTTTCCTTTTCACCGACGGACTTATCTGTCTTATTTCGGGTTTTGTTTTCGGTGATATTGATAAGGCTCTTTTCGCAGGTATCGGCGTGTTTATCCAAATGAGTGTACTTAATATGGTTCTTTACGGTTCTGACGAAGCGAGAATGGTTTATATCATCAGCGAACGCGACGATATTATCGCGAAACGTTTGCTTAAAGAACTTGACGTCGGCGCGACCTACCTTTACGGCAACGGCGTTTATACCGGCAACGACAAAAAGGTTTTGATGTGCGCGCTTAGAATGAGGCTTCTTCCCCAAGCGCGTGAAGTTATACGCCAAGAAGATTCCGACGCGTTTGTTATCGTAACCAAGGCAACAAACGTATTCGGCGAAGGCTTTAAAAGTCACGCAGAGGACGATTTATGATACGCGAAATCATATCGCCTCTTACTTCGCTTGTCGAATCGCTCAAAACCGAGCAACGCCCGATTTTCCTTTACGGAATGGGCAACGGCGCGGAAAAGATATATGCTTATCTCCGACAAAACGGCATAAAAACAGAAGGCGTTGTTGCCTCTGACGGTTTTGTGCGCGGACAGAATTTCTTGGGGTTTGACGTCATTTCGATTTCAAAAGCGCAGGAAAAATACGGTTCGCTTTGCCTTGTTCTTTGCTTTGGGTTAGAGGGCGAAAAATCGCATTTCTTGAAAGATTTAAGCGAAAAACACCGTATTGTTTCGCCAAATCTTCCGGTTTTCGGTGACGGTGTTTGCGACAAAAATTTTATTCTTGACAATGCCGAAAAGTTTGAACGCGTTTATGAAATGTTCGACGATGATGAGTCAAAAGAAATATATTTGAATATATTAAAATATAATGCTACGGGCGATATGTCTTATCTCGCTTTCGGGAATGATGTCCCTGCGCCCGAAACATTTTTTACACACAAAAAAGCGCACATCGACATCGGTGCTTACGACGGCGACACGGTTTTGGAGTTTGTGTCGCATAATCAAAATTACAAACAAATCATCGCTTTTGAACCCGATAAAACAACTTTCAAGAAGTTGCAAAGCAATGTTTCGAATATCCGCGACTGTGTCGGCGTAAACGCCGCGGTCTGCCAAAAAGACGGCAAAATCTCATTTATTTCGGGTGGCGGTCGCGCTTCGCATATCGGGCAGGGCGATGACACAATCGATTGTGTTTCGGTTGACGGATATTGCGGTTTTAGGCATATAAAAGCCGACGGAATCGACGTCGGCAGCATCAAAATCGATGCAGAGGGTATGGACAACGAGGTCATATACGGCGCGGTAAACACCATTTACTGTTGCAAACCGAATATTTCCGTCGCGCTATATCACCGCGCGGAAGATATTATCGAAATACCGCTTTTACTGAGAAAACATAACCATAAATATAAATTTTATCTACGAAAGAAAGAGTATATTCCCGCTTGGGATATATTCTTATACGCAATAAACGAATAAAGTACGAGGTGGCTTATATGAGTTTTAAACAGGTTAATATCGAATCGCTTTCTACCGAGGTTTTTTCCGACATCGGTAAAAAATGGATGTTAATCAGCGCGGCAAAGAAAGACGGAAGTATCAACACCATGACTGCAAGTTGGGGCGGTTTGGGCGTTCTTTGGAATAAAAACGTATTCTTCTGTTTTGTCCGTCCGCAACGCTTTACCCATGAATTCACCGAGGAAAGCGACAGAATTTCGATTTCCTTTTTTGGCGAAGAATACCGCGATGCGTTGAAACTTTGCGGAACGAAAAGCGGCCGCGATTGCGATAAAATCGCGCTTTCCAACCTCACACCCTTTAACAATAACGGCAACGTGGGTTTTGCCGAAGCCGAAAGAATTATTTACGGCAAGAAGATTTATGCAGGTAAATTAAATCCCGAAGCATTTTTATCCGATGATATCGAAAAGCATTACAATAACGACTATCACACCGTTTATATCTGCGAAATAGAAAAGATTGAAGAAAAGGAATAAACCGTTATGCAAGTCAGCCAACTTATCGAAAGAATCAACAACGGATATTGGGACAGCACAATCAAGTCGCTCTATCCCCAAAAATGTGTTCAAAACCGCAAAGAACGTATCCTGAAACTCGCAAACGAGTTTATTGAACTTTACGGAGATAAAGACGTTTGTCTGTTCTCCGTCCCCGGCAGAACCGAATTATCGGGCAACCACACCGACCACAACAACGGCCGTGTTCTTGCCGCGTCGGTTGATATTGATATCCTTTCGATTGCATCGAAATCTAACGATAAAGCGGTTCGCATTAAGTCGGTAGGATACAGAGAAGACGTGGTCGACATTTCCTCCCCCTCGCCCGACAACGTAAGAAAAGGCAGTTCTTCCGCGCTTATCGCAGGTATTGCCGATTATTTTGACAAAAACGGTTACATAAGCGGCGGTTTTTATGCTTGTACAACAAGTGAAGTTATGACGGGTTCGGGTTTGTCTTCCTCTGCCGCTTTTGAGGTTATGTGCGCCCGTATCATGTCGGAATTTTACAACAACGGAAAAGTATCGGCTATCGAACTCGCAAAAGCGGGAAAATATGCCGAAAACGAATTTTTCGGAAAACCTTGCGGTTTGATGGACCAAGCCGCTTGTGCTTCGGGCGGATGTCTTTGGATGGATTTTGAAGACGGAGTAAATCCGATTACCGAAAAGATTGATTTTGATATTTCCAAATACGGTTACTGTCTTTGTATCGTAAATACGGGCGGAAACCACGCCGACCTCACCGACGATTACGCTTCTGTCCCTGCCGAAATGCATTCAATCGCAACGCTTATGGGCAAAAACGTGCTTCGTTCCTGCGATGAAGACGATTTTATGGGCAGAATCTGTTATATGCGTTCGCTCGTCGGCGACAGAGCGATTATGCGCGCGATGCACTATTTTGCCGAAAACAAGCGCGTTGACAAGCAAAAGGAAGCGCTTAAAAGCGGCGACATCGACGGTTATCTCGAATTGGTAAAGCAGTCGGGCGATTCTTCGTTCAAGTTCCTTCAAAACGTCTATACCAACCACAACGTGAGCGAACAAGGCATTTCACTCGCACTCGCAATAACCGAACGTTTCGGCGCCGTTTGCCGTGTTCATGGCGGCGGTTTTGCGGGCACGATTCAGGCATACGTTAAAACAGATGACGTAGAATCCTACAAAAAGACGATCGAAGCGGTGTTCGGCGAGGGTTCATGCAACGTATATACCATTCGTCCCTACGGCGCGGCGGCGGTTACAGAAAACGAAATTAAAGGTTAATAACCCACAAATGAAAAAAGCCAAGGTTTATACCCTTTTTTCCTCGTCAAAAGGAAATTGCAGTTACATAAAATACGATAGGGACGAATTTTTGATAGATTGCGGTGTTTCTGCGCGTGCGATTGAATGTTCGTTGAAGCAACTCGGCACGAGTTTGTCGAATATCGACGCGATTTTTATCACGCATGAGCACAGCGACCACATCAAGGGCGTCGGCACGATATCGAAATATTTTAAAATGCCGATATATGCCCCTGACAAGAGTTGCGCACATATTTCGCAATATATGCCCAACGACAAAAAACCGATTAGCCTTGTTTCAAACACGGTTGTCGAGTTAAAGGATACCGCGCTTTGTCCGATTGCCACTCCGCACGATGCAAGAGGAAGCGTCGGTTTCCGAATTCGCGTCGGTGACGAAAAAATCGGTTATTTTACCGATATCGGTCACCTTTCGGAAGGTGTTCTTCGCGGTCTTTCGGGTTGCCGACGTGTGATTATCGAATCGAACCACGACGTCGAGATGCTGAAAAGCGGACCCTACCCCTATCCCTTAAAGCAACGTATTTTGGGCGAGTTTGGTCACCTTTCGAACACACTTTGCGCGAAACTTCTTCCCCACCTTGTTAGATACGGTTGCGAATCGTTTGTACTTGCCCATTTGAGTGAGGAAAACAACCGCCCCGAAATCGCGTTTAACGAAAGTCTTTCTTCGCTTAACGCGAACGGATTTTGCGTTAACGTTGAAAACGAAGAAGATTCGGTTCGATTAGACGTTGCAAAGGTTTGCGGTATTACGGAATTAACGTAAACAAAAAAATGAAAGTGCTGTCGCATTTGTAACAGCACTTTTTCTATGTGTATTATTTCTTTCGGTCGTGACGGAGTATGCCGATAACGATCGAGAACATCGCCAAAACTTCGCAAATGATTCCGCCGACTGCCATATTATAAATATTATAAACAAGCCACGACGGCGAACTGACAAGTCCTAAACGGCGAATAATTTTCGCGTTCGAGAGATAAAAGCCGATGCCCGTTGCGACCATGCCGATGATGGGCAGGAACTCGACGATAAAATTGACAGCCGTCGGTTCTTTGTCAAACACCGTAAACGTCAAGACGTAAGATGTCAGATACAAAACGTTGAAAAAATGAACCCAGATTATCTTGTCCGCGCGAAACTTCTCGCGGTTGGCAAAAACGATAGCCCTAAACGCGCCCAAAAGGTTTAAAAATCCGCCGACAGTTGCGCCGATCATAAACATATTCACGGCGAAAAGCGACGCGCCGAAGAACTGCATTATTATAATATTTCTTTGATTTTTCTGCTGAAACGACAGTATATTCATCGCCATCGCGACGATTCCTATTAACTGCGCGATAATTTCATAAGTATCCATATAATTAACCTCTGTTTTGACATTCTATCACACAAAAAAACAAATTGCAATATACTTGCGCAGCGACAAATAATTTGTTATAATCAAGACAGTCGGAGGTGAAGCAAATGAGTTATGAAAATCTGCCAAAGGATATCGAAAACCTAATAATTGACGATATGGCGAACAACACTCGCCCGAATGTCGCATTCGACGACAAAAACGCGATTCGCCGTGACACGTCGCACGATCATTCTACTCCGCTTCGTCCGGCGTTTATCCGCGATGCGGAAAAGATACTGCATTGCCCGTTTTACAACAGATATGCCGACAAAACACAGGTGTTTTCGTTTTATAAAAACGACGACATCACCCGTCGTGCACTTCACGTTCAACTCGTTTCGAGAATCGCGCGGACTCTCGGTCGGGCATTGAATCTCAACTTGGCTTTAATCGAGGCAATCGCGCTCGGTCACGACATCGGACATACCGCGTTCGGTCACAAGGGCGAAACCTATCTCGATGAACTCTATTTCGCCAACACGGGACGGCATTTCAGCCACAACATACATTCGGTTCGCGTTCTTGACAAGATTTTTCCGCTGAATATCAGTTTGCAAACCCTTAACGGAATCGCTTCTCACGACGGCGAAATGGAGTTGGTTGAATACACCCCGAAAGCGATTGACGGCTTTGACGATTTTGATAAACGAATCGAAGATTGCTATATCGACAAAAGCAACATAAAACGGCTCATTCCCGACACGCTGGAAGGTTGCGTCGTTCGTATTTCCGATATTATCGCCTATCTCGGAAAAGACCGCCAAGATGCCGAACGCGCAAATATAAGCGAAAGCGAATCCTTTTACGGCGGTGTTATCGGCAAACTCAATTCCGAAATCATCAACAACCTTTCGGTGAACATCGTCACTCACAGTTACGGAAAGCCCTATATTAAAATGGACGAAACCCATTTTGACGCATTGAAAAAGGCGAAAATCGACAATTACGAACAGATTTATACTACCCCTGCCGTCGCATCGGTTTTGGAAAACACGGTGCGCCCGATGATGCAGGATATTTATAAAAAACTGCTCGACGATTTGATAAACGGAAACGGTGATTCTCCTATTTTCAAGCACCACATCGAGTTTGTTGACAAACCCTACTATCACCGCGAAAAGCCATACACCGACACCGAGCCGAACCAAATTGTCGTTGACTATATTGCGAGTATGACCGACGATTATTTTATCGACCTGTATTCGCACTTGTTCCCGAACAGTAATCATTCTATTGAATATAAAGGATATTTTGACAAATGAAAAAGAGAACCGAAGAACTTATAAATGCATTTACAAAAGAAAACCCCGGTGTTGAAGCGATTGTCTTATATCAAAACGGCGAAACGGTTATCGAACACCGCTTTGTTCCGAAAAAACCGCGCTTGATTTATTCGCACACCAAGAGTTTCATCTCGACGGCGGTCGGTATGGCTATTGACGCGGGTAAATTAAAGCTCGACGACAAATTTATAGACCTCTACCCCGAATATGAATCGGTTATCACCGACGAAAACGTCAAAAAAATCGAACTCCGTCATTTTCTCACAATGAGTTCGGGATTCGGTCAGGCGTTTTTGATGGATAACGGCCGCCGTGAGGGCGAGGGATTTCCCGACTGCGTGGCGTATATGCTATCAAAGCCGCTTCAAAACACCCCCGGTGAGAAGTTTGTCTATTCCAACGCCGACACGCACATGGCAGGATATATGGCGCAACGCGCTTTGGGCGAACCGCTGCTTAAATTCTGTTATAAAAACCTTTTTTCAAAACTCGGTATAGGTTTTCCCGTTTGGGAAACAGATGCTAACGGTACCGCTTTCGGCGGAAGCGGACTTTATCTCGACATAACCGATATGATGAAGCTCGGTATTCTCTATCTCAACAAAGGCGTTTGGAACGGCGAACAGATTGTTTCAAGCGAGTGGGTTGAACAGGCAACCAAACGTCATATCGAAGCATGGGGACCGAAGCCGTGGTCGAGAAGTTACGGTTATCAATTCTGGATGGTGGAACAACGCCCCAACGCCTACCGCGCCGACGGTGCATACGGTCAGTTATCGATAGTTCTCCCCGAAGATAACGCCGTACTCGCAACACAATGTTCCGAACAAAACGATACCGCAAAATTCGTTGAAATGCTTCAAAAATACGCGATTGATTAAGTATATAAAAAAACTCGGTGAAATTCACCGAGTTTTTTCGTTCCTATGAATCGACTTTTTACAGATTTACGTTTTTAGCTACCAACGACGTATGCACGTCTTCATATTTTTGCTCATCGTGACAAATATTCATCAATGTTATTAAGTCACGAATAAAAATCGAGTGCGGAGTATAAACCCGATAAAATTTGCTACCGGCAAACACTTCAAGATACCCATTATATATCGTAATGTTCGAAAGATTTTCAAATCCTATATCAAATCCATATCGTTCAGCAAGAAAAACAATTCGTTCGTTAGTTATAAACAATCGCCCCTGATATGCTGTTTCGACCGTTTTCCTTATAACATCACTTTTGCTATTCGACCTATGGATAGAATAACCTCTCATAACCCGTATACTTTTTCCATAAGAACTGCGCTTATATCCAACAACAACTTCTTTGGTATGATAGGAAAATCCTTCACCTTCAAAATAACACGCCTCATCATAACGCAGTTTCATCGAAACATCAAGAAGTTCGATTTCATCCAATTTCGCACTGGCAGTTTGTTCCCCAAGCGATAAAATTGCTCCGGATTTATAATTATTAGTCGACAGAGCATCTTTAAAAACTTTTCGTGCAAAACAGCCTATTGAAACAAGCAACATATAAATACAAAAGCATAGTACAGAAACGAATATTAGAATGATTACAATAGAAAAAATTATCCACAAATCCATGTGTGCCGCCTCGCTTCAAGCAAAATGGAAGAAAATTCCATTATTTCAACCCAAGCAAGTCCCATTTAGAGTTTTTACAGAGGTTGCCATTGTCCCAATAACCCACTACTGTTTCATCACTAGCATTTTTTATTTCACCGGTAAAGAGATAGTTTTCTCCAAGGCACTCGTACATTCCATCGCCAAGGAATTTAAACAGACGAGGTTTCTTGTCGAATTCGATTCCTTTGTTGACGCGGTCATAACAATAATCCGACGGAATAATACTGCCGCTGTTAGTTTGAAAACGTGCGCCGAGCAATTCGTAAAGTTCTTTCAAACTTATCCTGTAATGAACGCCGTATTCGGAAACAATTTCCGTCACAACAGTTCGCATTTGTTCATCAATGGTCATTTTTTCAAAATCCCTCTTTCTTTCAAAAATAATATATTTTTCTTCGAGATTTGCTTCTACAACAGAGTAGTTTACAGTAAGCCAACTAAGTGCAATAGAATGGCTTGTCGTATTTGCCCAAAATGCACGATGAGTAGCAGCAGAATCGGGCAATTTGAATTTTAGTATATCTTCGATTTCGCTGTAAGAGAGTTTAACACGAGATAAATTACTTTGATAGAGATAGTCGGAGAGAAAACGATATTTCTTGCTCCCATTGGGCATTTCCAAGTTATTTGCCGATATACCGCCTTTGAACTTTTCCAACTTCGCCACCTTATCCTCTAATGTGACAATTCGATTCAGTAAATCAAGAATAATCTTATCATAATCCATTTCAATTCCTCCTTTGTTGTTGATACAATACCATATTTTTTGTTTTGTGTCAATATATTTCCGAAATATTTTAAAACTTTTTGAAACTTTTTTAATTTGTTCGTAATATTTTAAAAAGAACGATGTTAAGCCTTTCAACTCTACATCGTTCTTTTGATCTTTTCCGGTTGATTTCTAACTCTATCCGGTACATTCCGTAAACTAGTGTTTTTTTAGAATTGCTGTCTTACGAGCTCACTCCATATTCACCGATGCTTTTTTTATTCAATCAATTTCCGTAAACTTCTATTTCGTTGGTGAACAGGTGATATCCTTCACCGCCTACGGTGTATTCAACCTTCACGTAACGCGCGTTCATCGCGTTAAATCCGCCTTCTGCCCAACCGATTGTATCCTTTTCGGGAAGGGTGAGCGAAACGGGGTTTTTAAAAGTTTTTCCGTCACTTGATACCCAAACAACAACCGAACCGACGGGCGCGATTGAAGATACGTTACCCATATAAACGTTGGTTCTGACACCCGTAACGTTCTTTTCTGTTCCGAGGTCGATAATTACAGTGCCAACGCCGTCGATACGGTTTGCCTCGCCGTCTGCATCGGGTTCGGAGTTAAAGGAAAACCAAGCGTTAGTATAAACCAACTGGTCAACAGCCACTCCGTCGGTGAGGTCCGCGGTGTAGTTTGCGGGCCATTTATCGCTCTTAACAACGTAACCCTTGCCGCCGGGGACTTCGTATTTACAGCCCTTGGAGATTACCTCGCCCGTAATTTCGATAGGTTCAATCGGTTCGTTCCAAGTATTTTCGGACACTTCGGAAGACTCGTTTGTCGAAGATTCAACAACAGATTCTGCGATACTGCTGCTTTCGGATACATTTCCGCAAGAAACAAGCGAAACACACGAAAAAACAAAACTAATTGCAAGAAGAACAGATATGTTTTTCATTTTATTGCTCCTTTTTATTACTTATATACATTGTATAACAGCGCATATAATAAGTCAAGTGCATAGCGATAATAAAAAATGCGAGGCGTCATCAAAAGAAGCCTCGCGATAGATTATTGAATTAGTCTTTCTTGAAAAGACCACCGAGTTTCGAAAGCCCGCCGAGTTTGCTAAGGTCAACCTTATCTTTGATTTGTTCAAAATATTCTTTTGCCTGTTCTTCGGTGATGTTAATGCCTTTTTCTTGCGCGAAAGCGAAAATGTCGTCAACACTCTTGATTTCTTTTGCTTTTTCAAGCAATTCTTGGAAAAATTCTTTCATTGTCTATTCTCCTTAATTAGTATTTGTTATATTATAACACCAATCAACTATATTTGCAAGATTTTTTATATCGACAAAATGTTTTCTTGATATACGTAAAAATTTATGATATACTAAACACAGCAAAAAAACACGGAGGTTAAATATGAACATCACAAACGATATTAAGTATATTGGCGTTAACGACCACAAAGTTGACCTTTTCGAAGGACAGTATATCGTTCCCAACGGAATGTCCTATAACTCTTACGTTATTATGGACGAAAAAATCGCCGTTATGGATACGGTTGATATTGCTTTTTCGCACGAATGGCTTGACAATCTTCAAAATACTCTCGGCGACAGAAAACCCGATTATCTCGTCGTTCAGCACATGGAACCCGACCATTCGGCTAATATTTTGAACTTTACAAAGGTTTATCCCGATGCTAAAATTGTTTCTTCTGCAAAAGCGTTTGCTATGATGAAGAACTTTTTCGGCACCGATTTTGCGGATAAACAAATCGTTGTCGGCGAAGGCGATACCCTCTCGCTTGGCAAACACAACCTTACTTTCGTGACCGCGCCGATGGTGCACTGGCCCGAAGTTATCGTCACCTACGACAGCACCGACAAGGTTTTGTTCTCTGCCGACGGGTTCGGTAAGTTCGGTGCTCTTGACGCCCAAGAAGACTGGGCGTGCGAGGCAAGGCGTTATTATATCGGCATCGTCGGAAAATACGGCGTTCAGGTGCAAAATCTTCTTAAAAAAGCGGCAACGTTGGATATAAATATCATCTGTCCGCTTCACGGCCCGATTCTTACCGAAAATCTTGGTTATTATATCAATCTCTATGATATATGGTCGAGTTACCGTCCCGAAGAAGAAGGTATCGTTATCGCCTACACCTCGGTTTACGGCAACACTAAAAAAGCGGTTTTGAAACTTGCTGAAAGATTGAAATCCAACGGTTGCCCGAAAGTTGTTATAAACGATTTGGCGCGTTGCGATATGGCGGAAGCGGTTGAAGACGCGTTCAGATACAGCAAACTCGTTCTCGCGACCACAACCTACAACGCCGAGATATTCCCCTTTATGCGCGAGTTTATTAACCATCTTACCGAGCGTAATTACTCGAACCGCACAGTCGGTCTTATCGAAAACGGAAGTTGGGCGCCTCTCGCCGCGAAGATAATGAAAGAGATGTTCATAAAAAGCAAGAACATCAATTTCGCCGAAAATACGGTCAAGATCATGTCCGCGCTTAACGAGGAAAGCACTAATCAGTTGAATGCCCTTGCCGACGAACTTTGCAAGGAATATATCGCGCTCAAACCCGATTCCGCTAACAAAAACGACCTTACTGCGCTGTTCAAAATTGGTTACGGCCTTTACGTCGTCACCTCTAACGACGGCAAAAAGGACAATGGTTTGATTGTCAACACCGTAACTCAGGTTACCAACACCCCCAACCAAATCGCCGTTACGATAAACAAGGAAAATTATTCCCACCACGTCATCAAGCAAACCGGTGTGATGAACATCAACTGCCTCACCGTTGACGCGCCCTTCTCGGTGTTCGAGAAGTTTGGGTTTGTCAGCGGACGTAACGTCGATAAATTCGCCGACTGCGAACCGCTCCGCTCGGATAACGGACTTGTCGTTCTTCCGAGATATATCAACTCGTTTATGTCGCTCAAAGTCGAACAGTACGTTGACCTCGGCACACACGGTATGTTTATCTGTTCCGTGACCGAATCGCGCGTGCTTTCCGACCGCGAAACGATGAGTTACACCTATTATCAAAACAACGTCAAGCCGAAGCCCGTCACCGAGGGCAAAAAAGGTTACGTCTGCAAGATTTGCGGTTACGTTTACGAGGGTGACGTTTTACCCGACGACTTTATTTGCCCGTTGTGCAAACACGGCGCAAGTGATTTTGAACCGATTGAATAAAAAGGAGGATAAAATCATGAAATACGTATGTGAAATTTGCGGTTGGATCTACGACGAGGAACTCGGCGCGCCCGAACTCGGCATCGAAGCAGGTACAAAATTCGAAGACCTCCCCGACGATTTCGAATGTGCCCTTTGCGGTGTAGGTAAAGAAAACTTTTCTGCGGAATAATAAAAGTTGATCAAAAAAGAGGCGTCAAAAACGCCTCTTTTGTTATTGAAGAAAGTGATTTCAATAAATATAATACTCTTTTATCTTTTCATGATAAGATTTTAGTTTTTCGTTTTGCTTTTCCAAGAATGAATCGACGTCAAAACCGTCCTTGCGCCATTCGTCTGTGCCCAAAAGCAAATCGACAAAAGCGGGATTTTCGCTGTTTTTAGGCAGAATAAACTCAAATTCCGAGTGTGTTTTCCTAATATAGTCCAACAATCTAAGCGCCGTTTCAAAGGGTTTAAAAGCGCGTCGGTCGGTTATATGCAACTGCACGCCGAAGCACTTTTCCGACTGATATTTCGAAAACGTCGGAGTGAACGAGCAGGGGCGGACAATCACGCCGCCAAGTCCCATCTTGTTGACCTCATCGGCAACGCGGATATTATCGAGCCACGGCGCACCCAAAATCTCGAACGGTTTGACCGTACCTCTGCCCTCCGACAAATTCGTGCCCTCGGCAAGACAGGTCCCGACATAGCACAAACAGGTGTCAATCGTCGGCATATTCGGCGACGGCGGTATGAAAACGAGGTCGGTTTCGTCGTAAAAGCAATCACGCTTCCAGCCCTCACATTCAACAACCGTCAGGTCGCAACCGATGTTTTCTACGTCGTTGATGTATTTAGCATACTCGCCCACCGTGAGATTATGCCTCGTTGCGACGGGGAACAGTCCGACGAACGAGGAAAACCGTCTGTCGAGCACCGTACCCTCGGGCGAAACTCCGCCGACGGGGTTGATACGGTCGAAAACGACCACCTTTTTATTGTTTTTCGCGCAGTCGCGCATGGCATAAAAAAGCGTACTCGTATAGGTATAAAACCGCGAGCCGACGTCTTGGATATCGAACGCGACGACGTCAATCTCGTTCAACGCCGATTCGGGAATATGGCGCGAATTATTATAAAGACTATGCACCGTCACGCCCGTAACGTCATCGACAAAATCGCTCACCGCGTCCCCCGCCTGACCGTCACCGCGAATCCCGTGTTCAGGCGAAAAGAGGCAGTACAGTAAACCTTTGCTATGCAAAATATCAATAGTCGAGGTCAGATTCTTGTCAACGCCCGTCGGGTTGGTTATCAGCCCGATTTTTGAGCCCGAAAGCATCGGCAGAACCGAATCAATGCGGTCTATTCCGTTTTTGACATTTATTTTTTGCATATCATTCACCGAAGACGAGTTTGTGGAGTTCGGGACGAATCTTCATGAGTTTATCGTTATTGCGCGTGGGATGAACGCGGTTTGTAAGCAAAATGGCGTAAAGGTCGCTGTTTTTATCGTTATAAATCGAAGTTCCCGTAAATCCCGTGTGACCGTAGCGGTTATAAACGTGCTGGAATCCGATTCCGCGGCGTTCCGAAAGCGTCGGTGTAAAATCGGTCACCGCGTAATCGAAAAGGCGTTCATCAATAAAACCTTTTCCCTTTTCGGCGACCATAGTGGCAAACTTGATGCAGTCGTCAAGGTCGCTAAACACCCCCGCGTTACCCGAAATCCCGTTTAGGAACCTCGCGTTTTCGTCGTGGACCACACCGCATATAATCTCTCCCGTGTCGGCATCGCGCTCGGTCGCCGCGCAGGGTTTGTTTTTCGGACAGTAGCAGGTGTTGTTCATACCGAGCGGCGCAAAAACAAGGCGGTTAACTATCTTGTCAAGCGGTTCTTGCTCGATTTTCTCCAAAATCTTCGCGAGAAGAATATAACCCATGCAGGAATAGACAACGTCGCTCGACGTTTGATATCTCAAATCCTCGCGCAAGACCGTTTCGGCAGCCATATCGGGCGTTATACCGCGAAGCCAGAGCGGAAAATGCGCTTTTATGCCCGAAGTGTGAGTCATAAGGTCGAAAATCGTAATGTTTTCCTTGCCGTAGCAGTTGTCAAAATAGTCGCCGAGCTTGTTTGTAAACGAAAGTTTGTTTTGTTCAACCAATTTAAGCACCGCCATAGTCGTGCCCATCAGTTTTGAAAGCGATGCCATGTCGAAAAGCGTGTCCTCGGTCATCGGCAATCTTGTCGGCTCTATCGCGCGGCAACCGCCGACGGATTTAAAAAGCACTTCTCTGCCCCTGCCCACCGCAACGGCATAACAAGAATACGCCCCGTCGGTTAGTCCGTTTTCAATCAGTTCGTGTATTTTTTGAACGTCCATAATTTCACCTTTGTTAATTATAACAAGTCGTTATAATCACTTGACTACTATCTTATGTCTATTAGAAATTGATGTAAAAAGGTTTGATAAGAAACTATCGCGATCAGATATTGCATAACATATATAAAACTCACGTTCTTCTATCTTCGCAAGAATCTTTTCGGCTTTTATTCCGTCAACATAAATGTTTTTGTCCGAATCTTTGGGAAGATATAAGAAACTTATTGATTTTGTTCCTTTTGAGGTAACGATATTTGTATAATAATAGTAGTAGTCGTTGTTATCCGTCGGTTCGGTCAGACGAAAATCAGCAAAACCGCTGTCAAAAGAAAGTGTGCCGTCTTCATTATGTTTTAATACTCTTACAGCATAATCGGAACTCTCTTTACCATCAAAAGTATAACAGTAACTATAAAACACGATGGTATTTTCATCATAATCAAACGTGTACAACAATCTATACGGCGGAGTATAATCCAAACTCGTATCGTTCGCTGCCCTTTCGCTCGTTTCCATGGCGCGTATTGCTTCTTCTGCCGATGAGAAAGTTTGACCTTTGCACACAATATTAGTGTTTTCAATAAAATTAGTCAACAGCATGTTTGCAACTATGATAATAACCGCAAAAATTGCGACTGCGCAAATGATAATCGCCATACTCTTTTTCCTCATATTAACGCCCCCTTACAATATAGTCGTTGCTTGTCAAATGTTTTTATCGACTATATATTTAATATAGTGCATGAACACAGTATAGCTGACGATATTTTTCAAGATACATTTATAAAGGTAATTACCACCATAAAACAAGGTCGGTACTATGATGCAGGCAATAAATTTGTCTGTTGGTTGATGCG
>JAGBUH010000083.1 GCA_017630915.1 Clostridia bacterium | reverse complement strand
TACAGGGGTATGCAGTTGATTTATAACGACCTCACGACCGAAGAAAAGGTGTTTAAGACCGACAGAAGCGAACTTCCCTCCTGCGTTGTTTACCGCGATTCATATTGCGCGGGAATTTACGATATTCTTCCCGAACGCATGAACACCACGCATTATATCGGCATGTGGAATTACGCATGGCAAAAGAATCTTATGCAGTCCGAAAAGCCCGATTACGTAATTTAGTTGATTGCGGAATGGAACATGGACGAGGTTGTTTATAATTAAGTTTAATGGCAGAAAACTACGGTTTTCTGCCGTTTTTTATTGAAAACGCCGTCTGCGACGGCTACACCTCATCCACCGACTTCGTCGGTCCCCCTTCCCCTCGTTCGCACCCCAAAAACTCGTTCCGCGTTTTCGGGGACCCCGCAGGGGAAGGCAATTCACAATTTGTCGCGTTATGTTACAGACATGAGATTATATTCAATCGTTTTCTTCACGGAAAGGGACAAGCCATTTCCCTACATGGTGTTAATACAAATTTGAAACAAATACAATAAATTTCGTTTTTTTCAAGGACATGCGCCTTGAAAAAAACACCTATGAGTTTCGAGGTTTTGGACAACGAGGAAGCAGAGCGACGAGGCGCACAAAACCTGCGCGAGCGAACGGAACTCACAAAAAGAGCGACCAAAATGCTTGACATTTTGGTCGAGAGCGTTAGCGACAAAAAAAGGACAGAGGAAAATCCTCTGTCCTTTTATTATGCCATAAATTAGTCGTTATAGCAGAGAGCGATAAGGTTGTCGATACCGGTTTGGTATACGCCCTTCTTCGATTCGAAGGTGGACATAAGGTTGTTGGTCTTTTGTCCGAGAAGCGAAGCGTAGAAGTAAAGCATACCTTGGCCTTCAACACCTGCGTTGAAGTTGAATACAGCACCCATGTCGTAGGTTCTGTTCGAGAAGATGAGTTCGAGCATTTCGGAGGAGTCGTCGTCATCAAATCTCTTCAAAGAAAGGGTTCTGTCATAGTATTCGGGAGTTACACGGAGTTTTCCGTAGTAAGCCATTGCTTCCATTGCGTAGCATGTAACGTCAAGTTTAGCAGTGTTGGTCTTAGGAATACCGAATGCACAGTATCTGTAAACGTTAACACCGGTGGTGTATTTTTCTTGGAGGTCGTCAGCCTTAGGCATAGGAATGATACCGTAGTGAATTTCTGCTTCACGGAGACCGGTACCGCCTGCTGCGAGGATGGATTGAGGCATGAAGAGTGCGTTACCGTTTGCGAAGATTTTGCCTTCTTGACCGTAAACGCCGCTATCCCATGCGCCGAAGAAGTCAGCTACACCGACGTTTTGACCGTCGAGGATGATGTTAGCGAGTTTTTCGTAAACTTGGATGTTTCTTTCGCTGTCGATACGCATTACGGGCTTGTCGCCGGTATTGTCAACGAGAGTTTGATCGCAGCTTTGCATGAAGATGTAGTAGTCGTAGGATTGCATTACCATACCCCATTGGTCGCCTACTTCAGGGTCATAAGACTTGGTAGCGCCGTTGGTAAGGGATACGTTTTGGAGCATTTCGTACATCTTGTCGAGAGTCCATCTGTTTTCTCTAACAACTACGAAAGGATCTTCAAGACCGTGAGATTGGATGAGGTCCTTATTGAAGTACATAGCCCATGTAGCTTCGTCGTCGTCAACCAATGCGTCGCCGGAGAGGAAGTAAACGTGACCGTTGATGTTGAGGTCTTCGATAAGTTTTTGATCCCACCAAGCTTCGTTGATGTGGATGTAGCCGTTATCGATAGACTTGAAGTCAACGAGAAGGTCTTCGATACCGAGAGGAGCGAGTTCATAAAGAGGGCAAACGATTGCGTCGTAATCGTTAAGACCACTGGTCATGTCGTCGCGCAACATGGTAACGGTGTTTTCATCGCCTTCGGGATATACGGCAACGATGTCGATACCGTATTTTTCATTGATGAGCGCGTTTCTTTCAAAGAAAGCGTCATTTACGGGTTCACCTTCGGTTGCTTCCGCATCGATTTGGCAATGCGAATACTTGGTGATGTCTTTTTTCTGGGTAACGATAGTTACGGTTTCGCCGCCCCAGTTCTTTTCTTCGTTGAGGAATTCCGCACCGCTGATCTCGGTAGATACAGTGCTGGAAGTTTCGCCATCATCTTTACAGCCAACGAGCAACAAAGAAGATGCAACGAAGAGCAAGCCGAGTAGTAGGCATGCAATTTTTTTGAGCATAAGTACACCTCATTTTGTTTTTCTTAGCAAATCAATTTTACTCAATTCACTTAGTGTATATTTTACATCTTTTTTTACATATTGTCAACCCTTCTTGACAAATACTTTTTTGTGATTTTAAACAAAAAATCACAACCGCACGTTTTGACAGAATACGACCGACGATAATGATAGAATATGAAAAAAACAAGGAGTTAAAAATGGATATAACGAGTGAAAAACGCGGTGACACCATAACCGCTTTTATCAAAGGTGAAATCGACCACCACAACGCGAAAGCGGCACGCGAAACGCTTGACAGTATCATCGAAACCGAGCAACCGATTCATTTCGGGCTTGATTTATCGCGCGTTTCGTTTTGCGATTCCTCGGGGTTGGGATTGGTTATGGGGCGAATGAGAAAATGCCAAACCGTCGGAAGTACGCTGATTATCAAAAACCCGTCGGTTGCGGCTATGAGGATACTTGAAATTGCAGGTATGGACAAAATTTTAAAGATAGAAAGAGGAGATTAACATGGCGGACAGGATTATAAACAGCATGAAAACCGAATTCACGGCAAAGAGTGTCAACGAATCGTTTGCAAGGACAGCAGTCGCCTCGTTCGCTTCGCAGACCGACCCGTCGATTGCGGTTATTGCAGACATAAAAACGGTTGTCAGCGAAGCGGTCACCAACGCAATCGTGCACGGATATGCCGATATTGAGGACAAGCAGTCATGCATCATTTACATACAATGCAAACTGTTGGAAAGCGGAAAATTGATTATCAAAATCAAGGACAAGGGTTGCGGTATCGGCGACGTAAAAACCGCGATGCAACCTTTATTTACTACCGACACCGACGGCGAACGAAGCGGAATGGGGTTTACTATCATGCAATCTTTCACAGACGGAATCAAGGTAAAATCGCGATTAGGAAAAGGAACGACGGTTACGCTTGAAAAGAGGCTTAACACGAATTGAACGACTTAAAGACCGCGCTTATTTTACGCGCACAAAATGGCGACGTTGACGCGTTTGACAGACTTGTAAACGAAAACACGGGGTTGGTGCGTTCGATTGCTTTGCGCTTTACGGGGCGAGGAGTGGATTTTGAGGATTTATGCCAAATCGGGCACATCGGCATGATAAAGGCGATAAAAAACTTCGATTTATCGCGCGAAACTGCATTTTCGACATACGCCGTACCGTTGATCATCGGCGAAATCAAGCGGTTTTTGCGTGATGACGGCGAGATAAAGGTCGGGCGGGAGATAAAACGACGCGGTGCGATTCTGATGTCGGCGCGCGAAAAGTATATCACACAAAACGGGTGCGAGCCGAGTGTTTCGGAATTGGCGGTGATGTGCGGACTTAGCGACGAAGACGCGGTTGAAGCGTTGGGCGCGTGCAGTCCTACCGTTTCGCTATCAGAGCAGGTGGGCGAGGATATGACGGTTGAGGACCTGTTAGGCGTT
>JAGBUH010000009.1 GCA_017630915.1 Clostridia bacterium | reverse complement strand
TCGAAAGAACTCATAAATCATCACTCCGTTAACAAAAATTAGCCGTTAGTACGGTGACCGATTGCGTTGATTTTTACCGTACCGCCATAAATATATAGTTCAAAGACGAGGGTTCGCGTTTCGTCGGGCAAAACGTCACTCCTAAACGTCCCGTTATTTTCGAAAATTCGGTAACTGACTTCATAAATCTCGCTAATGACTTCTACACCGTCAACCTCTTTTGCTTCGGCTGTATACAAATCAACGTGTATATTATAAAGTCCTTGCATTGTAAACTTTTCGGGAAGCGAAAAGCCTTCCGATTCAAGACAGTTTTTTGTAAAAAATTCGGGGTATGTTTGATAATCTCCATTGATTACACAATTAAAATAATCATAAAAGAATCTTGCCGAAAGCGAAATATCATCGACATTCGATTCAGTCAAAATTGTTTCCGTTCCAAAACGGTTATAATATATATCGCGGTTTTTGCTTAAATAAAGTTCGTCTTCTAAAACATTCTTATTATAATCTGCTTCGAAAAAGCGAAAATCTTCATAAGAAATGTCGTCACAATCATCTTTTAACAATTCGGTCACAAGGGCAAGAACGCCCAATAGCAACCCAAGCGAAACAAACACGCAAAGGATTATTATGGCAATTTTTTTTATTTTCTTTTTATCTGACGTCGTATCGCGCCGATTTTCAGGTGCGATTTCGCGGTTTTTATACTCCATAATCACTAATCCTTTATTTAATGCGCGGAGAGTTGAACACAAAACGGTTTTGAAAAGCCAATTTTCGTCAATACTTCATCGAATTTCACGGATATACGTGTGTATTATCCGCAAAATTCTCTTTGTCTTGTCAAAAATATTCATTTTCAAAACTGATAAATCACCTCACGGCGAGGAATTTTCGAGGAAATTTGCGCCGTGATGACGAAGGAATACCAATGTATTTCAAGGAAGAACGGAGTAAAGTTACCGAAAATAACCGCCGTAGGCGTTTTGGATTCGACTCTCCTCGCATTAATATATGGGGTGCATTACGCACCCCATATACAACTCAATCTTACTGATTTACAAATCGCTTTAAGTTATCGCAACCTATGCGGATACCTTTAAGGGCATCTTCCATACCTTCGAATTCGATGGTGAGGAAGCCGTCATAAGAATTACGTTTGAGCGTTTGTACACACTGACGTACGGGAACATCGCCATGTCCGATAATCGAACCGCGGAGATAATTGCCGCCGCGTGATTGGAACCAACCCTCGCCGGGGTTATCAAGTGAACCGCTTTTCTTATGAAAATCCTTCGCGTGAGCGTGAAATGCATAAGGGGCGAGTAAACCTACGGCATAATTATGGTCGGCATCAGAACAAGCGAAGTTGCCGATATCAACCAAAGCGCCGAAGTTTTCGTGGTTTACAGCGTTTATAAGTTTTTCAACACGTTCGGGGTCTTGCGCGAAGAAACCGTGATTTTCAATACAGGTCTTTATACCCTTGGTTTCAGCATATTCGGTAACTTCACGATATGCTCTTGCAAGGATAGGAAGCACGCAATCAAAGCTTCTTCCCGTCTTTCTTTCCCCAACGGGATAACCGGGGGTTGCGTCATGGCGCATACACTTACAGCCGTAAGCCGCCGCAACGTCAACCATTTTCTTAACACGCTGTATTTCGGCATCAGTATCACGATTAAGGAAGTCGGAACCGATACAGAAGCAAACCGCTTCTATACCGACACTTTTACAATAATCGCTGATGTCTTTTGCATAAGCGATATATGCATCGAAATCGTCGCCGAATTTGGTAGTATCGATGAAATCAACACCTTCGCCGCCAAATTCTTTAACCTTATCAATACAACCCTTTATGCCGAGAGAATTTTCATCAGCATAGCCGTGAAAACTATAAAGACTGACGCCTATTTTCATAATAATTTATACCTCTAATTAAATTAGTCGAGAGTGATGGTAGGAATCTTGGTCCAGTCGTTAAGACCGATGATTCCGCCGCCGTCACGAAGGAAGATGTTCTTGAATTCAGAAGTATCGCTACCACAGTTGATGGAGATAGAAAGACCGATTTCGTCGCCCTTAACAGGTGCTTCGAAAGGTTTATCTTCGGAACCAAGTTCGTCCCAACCGATAACTGCTTCGTAGTAGGTCTTGCCTGCTGCATCGTCACGGAGACACATTGCAGCGTAGTTGCCATCGGTAACGCCGCCGGGCATCCAAACGTGAGAAAGGGTTTCGCCGTCGTTATTTACACCGAAGCCGTATTGACGGATCATGTTTTCGTTAGCAGCGGTTGCATTGATAACGTGATCCCAGTTTTCGCTGATGTATTCGCTGTCAGCACCGTATGCACAAAGGTTGAACTGAATGCATTCGAATTTATACATATCACCTTTGTTAGCTTCGGTGCAGCTATTGAAGTGAGAAGGAGAGTCAACGATTACGCCGAGGTAGAGGTTGTTTGCATCGTAAGTCATGTAAACTTCTGCGGTTGCGTAATAGTTGTTGAGTTCGAATTGAACGTAGCTTACGAGTTTATTGTCGGGTTTAATTTCCCAAACAACGTTGCCGTATTCAGCAGCGTCGATTTTACCGTCCATGGTAGGAGTTGCTTTTGCAGCCTTGATTTTAGCGTCAAGACCGTTATTAGCGGTAACACCGTGGGGGAAGAACGCCTTGGTGTCATCTGCTGCTTCGATAGCATTGATTTTGTCGGTGTTGTCTTTCCAAACAACTACAACAAAGCCGTCTTCGGGGATAGCAGTTTTAGCGTCTGCTTCGCCGACTTTTGCGAAGGAAGTTTTGAGATAGGAGAACTTTTCGTGGTTGTATTCGAAAACAGCAACTGCGAAGTTCGCGTAATCTTGACCTTCGGATTCGATAGTTCTGCCGTATGCGGAAGTGAATACGCCGTTGTCCTTGTCAACAACAGGTTCGTTAATCTTGGAAAGGCGGAGAGAGGTTGCGTCGGTAGCTCTCAAATTAACACGCATGGTTTCGGTGTAGTCGCCCCAAGAGATGAACTTGTTGGTGTACTGAACAGCGTTAGGATCTTCGGAAGAAGTTGCGGAAGAAGCCGCCGCGGAGGAAGCCGCAGAAGAATCCGCCTTGGAAGATTCCGTCTTGGAAGTGTCTGCTTTGGAAGATTCGTTGTTGCTGGTGTTGGAGAAAGTAGGATTGCTTTCTTCATCTCCACCGCCGCAAGCTACGAAAGACATAGCCAAGAAGCAAACGAGAAGGATTGCGATAATTTTCTTCATAATTAGATACACTCCTTAATAAAATTTATTTATCTTTTTTTGAAGAACGAATTTTAAGGAAGGCGAAAGCACCGCCTGCAAGCACGAGCAAACCGCCAACAGATGCGATTATGATCCAAAGTAACGAATTATTCTTATCGCCACCTTGGTCTTCGCCATCGGAAACGTTATCATCACCCGAAACATCGCCGGCAGAAGCATCTCCATCTTTATTTTCTTCGTCGCCTTCACCGGGTTCGACAACTATGGTAACCTCAACCATATTGGAAACCGCGCTGCCGTCGGTAACAGAAAGACGTGCAACATAAGTGCCGGGTTCACAATCGTTGGTTTGTACTTCGAAGAAGCCGCTTCCCTGTGCCGAGAAGAAGATTCCTTCGGGTTTTTCTATTTCAGCGATTCTCAAATCGCCCTTTTTGGTATCTTCGTCAATCACTTCAAGTCTACCGGTGGTATAGTCGCTGGTACCAAGAGTTACGGTAGCGCCGCCCTTAATAGAGGGAGGAGATTCCTTGTACTGACCGGATATAAACTGATAAGTCAAATCGTAAATTTGTCTGCCGCTGCCGCCTTGACCCTTGGAGCTTTGATAGAGGTTAGTACCAACTTGATACATGGTAATCATACCCTTTTCCATTACGCCGGTAGCATAAGCCGCGCTAACGTATTTAGCAAGACGTTTTGCATAGTCGTTGACGCCCATATCCACTTCGAATTCGGTACCGTTAAGACCGAATTTCTTTGCAGTTTCGGCAGCGTCGCGACAAACGGTGTCTTTTGCCTGACCTACTTCTGTGCTTGCGTTATTGAAGGCATAACCGCATTGCATGGTAACAGAGTCAAAACCAAGAGATTTTGCTTCATCAATACCTTCGGCTGCATAATAAGGGATCCACATGGTCTTATAGCCCTTGTCGTGAGCATAATCGTTAAAATACTTAACGAGTTCAGACTCGGTGGTAGAAACGCTATGGTCGATGCCTTCTTCAAACCAATATAAACCCTTTACGTAAAGGTTATTAAAATTAGCTTTTTCAAATTCTGCTTCAAGATAATCGATATACCATTTAATAATAGCGGAACGGTTATCCAAACTATTATATTTTAATTTAGGATCGCCTTTGGGATCAAATAATTCGTTGCTGTAACCGATCTTGGGAACGGTAAGGAAGATAGGATACTTATAATCGGCATCTAAACCGAGATCATCTTTTAATTGACCTACAACGGTATTCAATGCGCCAACGTTCACATCGGGAGAAAGAGTATCTCTAACATAATCCTTCATACCCTGCATAGACATGGTTTTTCTGCCGTCATAGATATAAGGCGTGTTAATACCGAGGAAAAGGAGAGAATCAAACATAGTGTCCGCTGCTTTGCCGTTCTTGTCGATATATGCAAAGTAGGGTTTCATCATGTCGGCGCTGTAAAAGGACGCAATGTACATCAAGCAAACGCTCTTAATACCGTCGATATCGCCCGAGAAATCTTTTTCTTCTTCAACGTAGGGTTCTGCAACAGAAGCAGAATCAACGTCGGAGTTACCGTAAACAGAAACTTCGTCAACGTAAGTAAATACGTCGCTATTGAAGATTACGCGCACGTAACGTGCTTTATAGCTCTTGTCGAGTTTAACAGTAAAGTTAACACGTTTTTGAGCGGTATTAACAACCTGTCTGGGATCGAGCAATTCACCTGCAAAGCCAAAGTTTTCGCCATCTTCTGAAACCAAAACCTTAACGTAACGAGAACATTTTGTACCCGATGCTTTATAGTGGAATTGACCAACTTCAACCTTGGAAATCGCCATAACTTCTTCAAGGTCGATAGTCACAGAAACCGAGGAACCTCTGTAAAGTTTGAGCCATGCTTTATCGGTGAGCGAGTTATTCTTTGCTTTTTCACCGTCGGTGAGTTTCTTTTCTTTTTTATATGCCTGTTTAGGATATGCATTTTCGATCGGAATCGCATATTCGAGAGTATAAGATTTGCCTTTGGAAATAACTTCATCAGCGGCAGATGCGCTCGATGCAAACACAGGAACGAGCATCAATAACGCGAGAACCGCACCAAAAATTCTTTTTAACATATTTTCACCTTTTAAGCTGCTTTATTGTAGTCTTCGATTGCCTTTTCCATAGCGGTTTGAACAGCGGATTTCATAGAGTCCCAAGTGGAAACAAGGGTGTTAGAACCGGCAGTGCCGATTACACGACCATAAACGCTTTCAACGCCGCCCCAACCGTAGATAGCACCGATATCATAAAAACGGTTGTTATATACGATGTCAAGCATTTCAGCATCGTCATCGGATTGAACTGCTTGAAGTTGGAGAGTGGTTTGATAATAAGCACGAATGGGTTCTGCATTGTAGAAGCCGAGTGCTTGAAGTGCGAAAGTCACGATATCCATACGGGATTCGGGAACGGTAGTCGGGATTGCGATAGCAGAAGATTGATAACGGTTAACCGTACAGCAGTAATTATCTTGTGCTTCGTCAAGCTTCGGAATAGGAAGAACACCGAGTTCGAATTCCATATTCGCGCTCTTCAAGATAGAAACCGAAGAACTTGTGGTGTTATAGAATAAACCTCTGCCGTTTACGAACATTTCTTCGAGTTCGGCAAAACCGTAAGTAGAAGCGGTGTTGGGAGATTGACCGATGATAAGTTCGGCACGTTGGGTATTTTGAGGGTCAGACATAAGTTCATAAACTTTATCAAACGCTTTAATAGCACCTTCGCTGTCAACGTTGATATAAAGTTCGTCGTCTGCATTCTTTTCAACGGTAGCAACGTTACAGCCGTTAACCATTACGGTTGCGCCGTAAGCGTGAGAAAGGTTACCGTATGTAGCGTTGAAGCCCCATTGTCCGCTGTCGTCGGCACGAGAAACTTCGCGGCACATTTCATAATAAAGGTCGATAGTAAATTTGCCTTCACGAACGATGTCATAAATGTTGCCCTTGGAAGCAACTGCGGAATTTTTGGAATACATATCTTTATTATAAAGCGTGAGATATGTATTATCGTCGTCGGTAAGAATCGCATCACCGGTGAGGAGATAGTGTTTGCTACCGAGCGCGAGAGATTCATACGCTTGTTGGTCCCACCAAGGATAAGAAATATCCATATAATCGTCGAGAGGACGGTAATATCTTTCAGCGATACCTACAACAAGACGGTCAACAGAATCGCAAATGATATCGTATTCATCGTTTCCGCCTTGAATAAGGAGAACGATTTCTTCCGCGGGAGAAGAAACGGGGGTGACGTCAAAAGTGATACCGTAGGTTTCTTCGAGGAAGTTGTTACGGTTTTGGATAGCACTGTTGATAGCATTGCCTTCCTGTTCTTCGAGGTAGGTGAATTGTTGTTCGCCGTATTTGTGACGGCCTGTTTCTACACAGAGAACGCGGATAGGATCGGAATTTTCAAAGTTTTTATCCTTAAAAGGAAATTCGCCATAATCGGCAGGGCCATACGAAAACTTTTCGGTTGACGTGCCCACGTTCGAAGATGCTGCGGAAGAAGATTCTTCTTCGCCACCGTTACAAGCAACCAACGCGCTTGTACAGATCAGCACCGCAAGAATGAGAGAAAGTACTTTCAGATGCTTTTTCATTAGAGCCTCCATTTCAAATTTTGCAATTCGTCATAAATTGACGACATCATACTTGGTGAGATTATAACATAAAGCCAAATATAAAGCAAGAGTGTTGTATGATTTTTAAATAAGTTTTTACAATCCAAGTTTTTGCTATCTATACAACATATACAGAACTTGCGTTCAATTGTTATTGTTCTACCTTTTCGAGTATCCACAAAATCGAACCGAATTCATGTGAAATCGGGGCGTGAAGACCGAAGTTCATCAGTTGGTCGCCGCGATAACAAACACCCGAAAAACGTTCTTTATAAATCGCATCATGGTCTAAACCGCGCAATTTGATTCTTTCATTATTGCCGTACATTCTCACGTGAGTAAGCACATAAGTCGCGATACAAACCGATTTATCTTCCGAAACGGTGCACCAAGCCGAGCAGGGTTCGTTATGAGGATCTCTCAAACGGTGGTATCTTCCCTTCGCGAGAATTTCACCGTATTCTTTAAAGAGTCGTGTCGTTTCAGACACCATTTTCTGTTCTTCAACGGATAGCGAAGTAGGATCGAGTTCATAACCGAATGAACCCGTCAACGCGACGTTAGAGCGTGTATAGAACGAAGTAACGTGACCGGTTTGGTGGTTAGGCGACGCAGAAACGTGTGCGCTCATCGCCGACATGGGATAAACAAGCGAAGTGCCGTACTGTATTCTCAAACGTTCGATTGCATCGGAGTTATCGCTCGTCCAAACCTGCGGCATATAGTAAAGCATACCTACATCAAATCTTCCTCCGCCGCCCGAACAGGATTCAAATAGCACGTCGGGAAATTCTTGGTTTAGGCGTTCGAGAACCGAATAAAGACCGAGATAATAACGGAAATCGACTTCTCTTCCACGCGTCGCATCAAGAAGAATGCTTCCCGCTTCGCTCATATTTCGGTTAAAGTCCCATTTCACATAGGAAATACCGCCCTCACGGAGAATGTTGGCGACAGATTCGAAAACATAGTCGCAAACGTCTTGCCTTGTAAGGTCAAGAATAAGTTGATATCTACCCTCCGAGCGCGGACGGTTTTTATAGTGCAAACACCAATCGGGGTGTTTTTGATAAAGTTCGCTGTCGGGCGAAATCATTTCGGGTTCGAACCAGATACCCAATTTTACGCCCTTTTCATTTAGATAATCGGAAATACGTTTGATTCCGCCTTTTAATTTTTGTTCATTCACAAACCAATCGCCGAGCGAACAACGGTCGTGATCGCGTTTGCCGAACCAACCGTCGTCGATAACCATAAGTTCGATTCCCAATTCGGCGCAAGAATCACCTATTTTCATCAATCTGTCGGAATCGAAGGAGAAATAACACGCTTCCCAACTGTTTAACAGCACGGGACGTCTTATATCGCGGTATTTTCCTCGGCAAAGGCGTTCTCTGAAAACACGCGAAAAATTATAAGAAAGAGTATCCAAACCCTCGCTTGAATAACTTAAAACACATTCAGGGGTGGTAAATTCCTCGCCCGAATCGAGCCTCCAAGTGAAGTTTTCGGGATTCAAGCCGATAACCGCACGTGCCGAATCAAACTGATTAGCGGCAATTTCCGACGAAAACGAGCCCGAATATACCAAAACAAAACCGTAAGCATCGCCCGAAACCTCATCGGCGTTGGGCGACGTGAGAATCATAAAAGGATTATGCACATGGGAAGATGCACCTCTGCGCGAGGACATTATAAATCTTCCGTGTTTAAGCGATGCGCGTTCGATTTGACGTTCGCGGCAATGGGTGCCGTAATTCGAAATTACGTCAAAATTGATATGGTCGAAATCAAGTGCACAAGAAGCGGCGCGGTTGATATAAACCGTATCGTTCCCCTTATTAACTATACGCGCAAAGCGAGTGATTATATCGTATTTTTCGAGAACACAGTAATAAAGCTCGACCGAAATATTGCTAACTTCGTCATACATCGAAACAACAAGTGTTTCGCATTCATCTTCGTTTTCAACATATATCGCAGGAAGTCCTTTTATGCTCGGTTTTCCCTTTTCGATACGTCTGTTTTTAACGCGCAAATCCACGATAACCGAACCGTCGGGGTTGGTTATTTCCAAAGCGGGAGTGCGCATATCGGCTCTGCCCCAGCAGGGATATTCAAGCGGAACATCGTCGAGGATAAAGCCGTCGCAGTTTTCCATACGCGGAGAAAAAGCGGCGCGGCCTTGTTCGCGGAACATATATGTACAGTCGCCAAACGTCTTTTCACCCCAATAAAGATGAAGCAAAAAGCCCTCTTTTTCAAGCATGATATAACTGTAATTTTCGGTATGGAGCGAATATTGCCCTGTCGAGGAATCGTAAATTACAGACATAATCTCCTCCTGAATACTTTTATGATAAAGCAGGAATCAACGCGGTTGCAACTGCAAAGTAAATTATCAAAGCGAGTGCATCTATAACCGTTGTTATAAAGGGGTTTGCAACAACGGCAGGGTCGAAGCCCAATTTTTTAATCAACATCGGGAAACTGCATCCCGCAACTTTCGCGGCAACAACTGTTGCAAAAAGCGTTAAACAAACGACGAGCGCAACCAATGCATCCGCACCGTCAAGCCAAATC
>JAGBUH010000008.1 GCA_017630915.1 Clostridia bacterium | reverse complement strand
TCGATATCCTCGACGCCGATAAATTTAACACCGCGTATTTTTAACGTTTCGTTAAAAAGACGGTTGTGTATCAGTTCGCCTAAACAAAATACCGTTTTGTCGGAAGTCCCGAGTTGGTCGTTTATCATATCAACGGCACGCTTAACACCAAAGCAAAAACCGCTGTATTCCGAAATCTTAATATCAGCCATGATTGTACTTATTAAAATCCTCACAGAGTTTCGAAAAAGCATAAATTGCTATCTCGTGCGAATTCGGGTGCTCGTTTATCGTTGAGTATTCCTCATAAGTAATAGGTTTTCCGATATATACATGAACCTTGCGAAAAAGTTTGGGCTTTTTATTTTTCTTGCCGTAACAAATCGTAACAGGCACCAAATCCGCCTTTGTGCGTGTTGCCATAAGACCGATTCCCGCAAGCGCTTCGTCGGGTTTAGGGCAATCTTGCGGTATGCGTGTCCCTTGCGGATAAATACCAACGCTGTTACCCGATTTGACAATATCACAAGTCTTTCTCAAAGCGGCAATGTCGCTTTCGCCTCTGTGTACCGTAACGATGTGGCACAACTTGAAAACAATCTGCATAAACTTTGATTTGAGTAAATCGCTTTTGGCCATAAAATACAACGGCTGTTTAATAGCACAAGCAGTAAAAACAGGGTCGGTGAAAGATGTATGGTTCGAAAAAGCAATAAATCCGCCGTTTGTCGGTTCGTTTTCACGGCCGTGATATTCAACGCGGAAAACAATTTTTGCCAAAACCTTTGCTATTGCACGTATAAACTTATAAGCTCTCATTTTTTTATGATTCCGTCAATGATTTTCATTGCTTCTGTAACGGTATCTTCGACACTTAAACCCGAATTGTCAAACATGATAGCATCGGGCGCAGGAACAGCAGGCGCAATTTCGCGGCCACTGTCGTTAGCATCACGCCATTTCATGTCGGCAAGAACTTCTTCATAAGTGGTTTCAACGCCCTTTTCACAAAGTTCTGCATAACGGCGTTTGGCACGCGCTTCGCTCGAAGCAACAACGAACATCTTGACTTGCGCATCGGGGAGAATTACCGTTCCGATATCGCGACCGTCCATAATAACGTTGTTTTCGCGCGCGATACTTCTTTGAGTTTCAAGTAGAAAAGCGCGTACTTCGGGAAGTTTCGAAACGTCAGACGCATATTTTGAAATCAACGGGGTGCGTATTTCGTCGCCGATACGCTTGCCTCCGAGATAAACTACGCCGCCGCCGTTTTCAAGTTTCATTTCAATTTTGATTTCGGGAAGAACCGAAATAATACCTTGGACGTCGTCTGACGCGATACCGCGTTCTGACACGAATAGACCGATTGTACGGTATAAAGCGCCGGTATCAATATAAACAAAGCCGTAGTGTTTTGCGAGATTCTTCGCCAACGTGCTTTTGCCGGAACCCGAAGGCCCGTCCAACGCTATTTTGTAAGTTTCCTTATTCATAAACATCACCAAGATATGATTATACATCGTTTTTGCAAATATTTCAATAGGTTTTTTCTAAAATTGAACAGTTTTACAAAAAAGTCAAATAATATTCGCGAACTGTATATATAATTAGGAAATCAAATCAACGTTATCCCTCGACTTAAACAGTTCTTGAATTTTTGTCTTGACATCGTGAAATGTTTGTTGTATAATGTCATCAGCAATTAGGGTGCTAATAGTCATTACCCTAAACAAAAACAAAAAAGGAGAAAATACGATGAAGAAATTATCTCTCGTTCTCGCACTCATCCTCGTATTCACCTGCTTCGCATTCGTAGCATGTGGAGACGACACCGACACCAGCTCTGATGCTTCCTCTGCTGCATCTTCTGCTGCATCTTCCGCTGCATCTTCCGATGCTTCCTCTGCTGCATCTTCTGCTGCATCCTCTGACGATGCTTCTGCTGATGCTTCCGCTGACGCTTCTGCTGATGCTTCTGCTGACGCTTCCGCTGATGCTTCTGCTGATGCTTCCTCTGACGAACCCACTGGCGACACCAATCCCGGTCAAGCTGCTACCGACATCAAGGGTACCAATGTTGCTCTCAACAAACCCTACACCGGCGGCGAAGAAGCAACTGCACAACCCGGTTACAACGCTAACCTTACCGACGGTCAAGCAAGCGACGTAGGTGCTTACGACGCTACTTGGTTCGGCTTCTACTACAACATGGGTTCTGCTACCCCCAGCAACAATGCTCCCAACGGTGTTGGTACTGTTGTTGTTGACCTCGGCGCAAAGACTGACAACATCAACGCTATCAGAGTTAACTGCTACAACTGCAACAACTCCGGTATCGCTGCTGCTGACAGCATCGTTGCATACGTTTCCGAAGATGGCAACAACTACACTGAAGTTGGCGCACTCGTTCTTCCCGAAGGCGACGATCCCGCTTGGGCTTCTATCGCAGTTGACAATGCTTCCGCTCAATACGTGAAACTCGTGTTCACTATCCCCGGAACTTGGACTTTCATCAACGAAATCGAAGTTTACGCATAATTTAATTTACGTAAATAGAAAAGGACTTCTTCACGAAGTCCTTTTTGTTTTGAAATAGACATTACATAATTGAAATAAAAAGACTGTCACGATTTTATTAAAAAGTGACAGCCTTTTTGTTTACTTTTGGAAATAAATTTGATATAATATAATGAAATAATTTATGTAGGTGAAATCTATGTCGAACGGGTTTGTGTATATAGACGGCAAAACGCCTTATTATCAAAGCGAACTTTTTAATAAATACGGTATTTGCCATGCCTTTTTCACAAGAAAAGGCGGCGTTAGTTCCGGTGCATTTGAAAGTTTGAACTTTGCCGAAGGTGTCGGCGAAATCAAGGACAGCGAAGAAAACGTGATGCGAAATTACGAAATTGCGGCAAATCTGTTCGGCCTTCATAAAGATGACGTCTGCCGAACCTATCAAACTCATACTTCTCGTGTTGAATTTGCCGACGAAGAAAAACGCGGCGTGGGAACTGTTAAGCCGAAATTTGAGTTTGGCGTTGACGGACTTGTGACCGACGTGAAAAATCTGTTGCTTTCGGTTCGCACGGCGGATTGCGTTCCCGTGTTGCTTTGCGATATCGACAAAAAGGTTTGTTCCGCCGTTCATGCGGGCTGGCGCGGAACTGTCGGCGGAATAACAAAAAATGCTGTTGAATTGATGGAAAAACAGGGAGTAAAACGTGAAAAGATCCTTGTGGCAATAGGTCCTTGCATCGGCAAATGCTGTTACGAGGTGGGAAGCGAATTGTATGACGAATTTGTTTCGGTAAAGCCCGAATACACGGCATTTTTTACACCGAACGGCGATAAATTTATTCTTGATTTGAACCATGCAAACAAAACTATTTTGATTGAAGCAGGGATAAAAGAAGAAAATATTTCGATAGCCGAGATATGCACAAAATGCAACGGCGACAAATTCTTTTCACATCGTAGAAACGGCACCGTTCGCGGAACGATGAGCGCATTTATTCATATATGACAAGGATATTATTCAGAGGTTTAAAATGGTAAAAGTATTTCATTGTGCGGATATACATTTAGACTCGCCTTTTTCGCTTTGTTCTCCGCGCGAAGCGGAAAAAAAGCGTATTGAACTACGCGCCGCGTTCACTTCGGCGCTTATGTACGCGCGCGAAAAGAAGACTGACATTTTCATCATAAGCGGTGACCTTTTTGACGGCGAGTACGTCACCCGTGACACTCGCGAACTGCTTATGCGTGAGTTTGCCAAGTGCGGTGATATGAAAATATTTATCGCCCCCGGTAATCACGACCATTTGGGTGCAGGTTCGGCATACGAAACTGCGGAATTCCCCTCGAATGTTCATGTGTTCGGAGGAGAGCGCGAATGTGTACGCCTTGGCGAACTGGGCGTGGATATTTACGGGTTCGGATATACCTCGAAACAATGCCTTTCTTCCCCCGTTGCAAATTGGAATATACGCGATAAAGAACGTATAAATATTCTTGTTTGTCACGGCGATATGTATGGTATAAGCGACACGACAGGCCCTATAAGCAAAAAGGATATTGCCGAATCGGGTTTTGATTATATCGCGCTCGGTCATATCCATAAAGGTACGGGACTTTTGTGCGAAAACGGCGTTTATTATGCGTATTCGGGTTGTATCGAGGGCAGAGGATTTGATGAACTCGGATATAAAGGCGCGATGTTCGGCACAATCGAAAAGGGCAACGTTGATATGCAAATGAAGCGCTTTTCGAAATCGCGTTACGAAACGGTTTCGGTTGATATATCGGGTTTGACCGAAAAAATGGAAGTGCTTGACGTTATCCGCCAAGCGATTCGTTCCTATACCGACGATACTTCGCTTCGTTTGACCTTAACGGGCGAATTGAATAACGCTTTTGTTATTCTGCCCAACGAAATAGGTAAGGGTTGCGAATATCCGTACTACATAGAAATAATAGATCAAACTTATATTGTTCCCGCACTTGGCGAACTTGAACAGAGCAATACTTTAAAGGGTGTTTTTGTGCGTAAAATCATGGCGGAAATGTCGGGACTTGAACCGACTTCCGACGAATACCGCGTTTTGTCACTTGCTCTTAAATACGGTATCGCCGCGCTTGACGACAGAAGCGTTGTTGACTATACGGGAGGTGAAAAGGCATGAATGTAACTATCGAAAAAATAGAGATAATCTCGTTCGGTAAATTAAAAAATGCCTCGGTAACCGTGTCATCGGGCATAAATGTTCTTTCCGCACCTAACGAAAGCGGTAAATCTACGCTTGCTGCGTTTATCAAATTTGTTTTCTACGGTTACACAGGAAGCAGAATGCAAACGCTTTCTGATAACGAAAAGAAACTCTATACTCCTTGGGACAGCGAGATTTCCGAGGGTAGTGTTACCATAAAAGCCGATGATAACAAGTATATCGTACATAGACGCTGTACCGCGTCGGGTAAGGATACGGTCGAGGTGACTAACCGCAATACCGGCAGACCCGAATATTCGGGACAAGTCCCCGGCGAAGTGTTTTTCGGAGTGAGTGAAGATGTGTTCGTGCGTACACTTTTCTTCCGTCAACTTACAACCCCTCAAAGTAAAGACGAAATCCTTGCGGACAGACTTAAAAATATCGCGATAAGCGCAGACGAACAGGTTGGAACGAAGAAAGCAATTCAACGTCTTAACGAATCGAAAAACGAACTTAAAGGCAGGCTGGGAAGCGGTCTTATTCCCAAAGCGGAAAGGGAACGCGACGAGTTGGAAGAAGCGATAACGTCATCGACTGATACAAGGCGCGAGGTTTTGCGTTTAAACGCCGACATAAAAAAGCGTTTAGAAACGATAACAGATGCCGAAAACAAACTTAAATCACTTGGCGAAGAACGTCGGAATATCGAAAAATACGAAGCATCGCTTCGTTTAAGAAACATCGAACGTTTGAAAATAGAGGAAGAAAACGCACGTGCTGAATATGAATCGGCATCTGCGGGACTTAAAAAACGCGATGATGTTGCTTTCCGTGAACTTTTTGCAAAAAATACCGAATACGTTGCCGAATGTCGCGATTGCGAAAAGATAAAAAACGAATTGAACGAGGCGGAAACCGAAAAAGCTGAACTTTTGTCGGATTTGAAAATAGAAGCATCTGATATTAAAACCGCAAAAAGACTTTTAAATACGTCTAAAAAAATATCGAACGTTTTGTTTGTCGCTGCTGCTATTTTGGTTATCGGCGGTGTAATCGCATTTCTTGCAAGTGAAAACACAAAAGGCTTAGGAATAATTATTGCCGTACTTGGTGTGGTTTGCGGCGCAATCGGTATGGTTATGTTTGCAAAACCCACGAGTTTTGCAAAAGATATCGGACTTTCGGGGGTTGGCGAATTAAAAGATGCTGTCGATAATTTCCCGATGATAGAAAAGCAATTAAAAGATTCCGAATCACGTATATCGGTTCTTAAAGATGAACTTGAAGAAAGCGTTGCATACTGTACAAAACTCAAACGCGAACTCGATGAGGGAATCGGTAATTATATCGACGTTTCGGATGAAAATTATTCTGAACAACTTAACCTCATCCTTTCGCTTTCTTCCGAAAGTGGTGAAAAACTTGCCGTATGGCGCGCCAAAAAGGAAGACCTTGATAACGCAACCAAGGATATCGATTTAAATTCTCTTGCCGAAGAAGCAAAGGGGGCAATCACCCCCGAACGCGACCGCGCGAGAGTGGACAGAGAGATTGTTTTCTATACCTCGCAATTCAATCAATTAAGTGACCTCAACCGCCGTGACGAACTTGAAATGGCGACACTTGAAGCAAAAAGCGGTGACCCTGCGTTAATGGTCGGTAAACGCGATTCTCTAAATGCAAGAATTGATGAACTTTCGATCAAATATAAGGGTTACGAAACCGCGGTTAAATATATCGAAGAAGCGGCGGACTATATGAAAAGCATGGTCGCACCGCGTATCGGCGAACGTGCCGACGAGTATTTTTCTGCCGCGACGGGCGGTAAATATTCCTCGCTTGAAGTTGATACACGTATGTCAATGAGTTTCGGCGAAGATATACGAAGAAATTGCGACTACCTTTCCGCAGGTACGCGCGACAGCGCATATCTTTCACTCCGATTGGCACTTGCCGATATGCTTTTCGGCGGTTGCGGAGTGCCGATACTTCTTGACGATGCGTTCGGAAGAATAGATGACATGCGTTTACGCATGATGTCGGGCGCATTGAACGAAGCGGCAAAAAAACACCAAATCTTCATTTTGACACACGGAAACCGTGAAAAAGATGCGTTTGATGACTTGGATATAAAATATAACGAAATCTCGATTAAGACCGAACAAGGAGTAGTTTGATGGCTGCAAGGCTAACCGAATCCACCCCGATACAATACATAAAAGGTATAGGCGAGGCAAGAGCAGCCGCGTTTGCACGTTTAGGCGTTGAAACGGCAGGCGACCTTCTTGCTTTCTATCCGCGCGCCTATGAAGAACGGGGGAAAGTTGTTTCGGTTGCTTCGGCACTCGACGGAGAACTTTGTTCGGTTGAAATAACGGTTAGAGAAACGTCAAAAGTTAAACAGTTGCGCGGAAAACTAAACGTTTTTCGTTCGACCGTCGAAGACGACAGTTGCGTTATGGAATTTGTCTTCTTCAATATGCCTTTTATGGCAAAAGCGCTTACAAAAGGCCGACGTTTCCGCGCATACGGCAGAATGAAGATAGGTCTTTACGGCAGAGAAATGGTTTCGCCTAAATTAGAACCTATTATCGAAAACAAACCCTTGCCGTATTACGTTCCGATTTACCGCATTTCGCCCCCGTTGACACAAAAGGCGATTTATTCGGCGGTGAATGAGGTGCTTCCGCTGTGCGATAATTTGGGCGAACTTTTGCCCGAATCGGTAAGAATTAAGCACAATCTTTTGCCTCGCTCGGAAGCCACAAAACTAATGCACCGCCCGAGTGATAAAGAATCGCTAAAAAAAGCAAGGCGAACTCTTGCAATATCCGAAATTGCGGTGTTCCGTATCGCGCTGTCGGGCATGCGCTCGAACGTACGGCAGGAACGTGCGTTTCCGATGGGACTGAAAAACACGGGAATGAAGCATTATTTCGAACAAATGCCGTTCGAACTGACAAATGCGCAAAAAAACGCGGTGAAAGAGATTTTTGCCGATATGTCGCAAGATACTCCTATGGCGCGTCTGCTTCAAGGCGACGTCGGAAGCGGCAAGACCGCGGTTGCGGCGGCGGCAATTTACCTTTGCGTAAAAAACGGATTTCAAGCGTGCATGATGGCACCGACCGAAATTCTTGCAACTCAGCATAAAAAAACATTAGACAAGTTTTTGTCCCCGTTCGGAATTAAAACCGAATTGCTTGTTTCGGGGCTTCCTGCCGCCGAAAAAAGACGGGTGCGTCAAGGACTTGCCGACGGCAGTATCGACGTCGCGGTAGGAACTCACGCGCTTATTACCGATAATACCGATTTTTACAATTGCGCACTTGCCGTTGCCGACGAACAACACCGTTTCGGCGTGAAACAACGCAAAGCGTTGCTTGATAAAAGCGAACGTGAAGGCAGACGTGCGCACATGCTCGTCATGTCCGCAACCCCGATTCCGAGGTCATTGTCGCTTATAATCTTTGGCGATTTAGATGTTTCGATATTGAACGAACTTCCTCCCGGAAGACAAAAAATAGAAACAAAAATTGTAAATAAAGACGATTCGGATAAGGTCTATTCCTTTATCCGTAAAGAGATAGAATCGGGTGGCAGAGCATATATCGTATGTCCGCTAATCGAAGAGGGCGAAAACGAAACCGATAGACGCGCGGCGGAAAGTTATTTTGAAGAACTTTCAATGGGCGCGTTAAAGGGAATCCCGATGGGACTTTTGCACGGCAAAATGAAGCCTGCCGAAAAGGCAAAGGTCATGGGTGAATTCGCATCGGGCGAAAAGCAGGTTTTGGTTGCTACAACCGTTATCGAAGTCGGCGTTGACGTGCCCGAAGCGACGGTTATGGTAATCGAAAACGCCGAATGTTTCGGTTTGTCGCAACTTCATCAACTTCGCGGACGTATCGGGCGCGGAAATAGACGTTCGGTTTGCATACTTGTTCGCGGCGGCGGAAATGATGACAGTGCCGACCGTTTGGCGATTATGCGTGATACGGCGGACGGATTTAAGGTGGCGGAAGCCGACCTTCAAAAGCGAGGCCCCGGTGACTTCTTCGGTGAACGCCAAAGCGGTGAATTTTCTTTTGCTTGCGCTTCGATTGGGGATGTTTCGTTACTTGCCGAAACCGATTCGATAGTTAATGATATACTTGCAAATCGCGAATCTCCCGAATATGTTGCTATTATTAAAGAGGCTGACGCATTTCTCGAAAGGACGGGCGACGGCAAGACCGTCAACTGATGTAATGAAGATAGGTAATATAGAATTCGAACACGGTTTGTTTCTCGCGCCGATGGCAGGGATAACCGACCACGCATTTCGTGCGCTTTGCGTGTCTTGCGGCGCAGAATGTGTCACAAGCGAACTTATAAGCGCAAAAGGCGCAACTTATGGAGATAAAAAGACGGCACTTTTGGCAAAACTATATGATGATGAGCCAATGTCGGCGATTCAAATATTCGGGAACGACCCTGAAATAATGGCGAATGCCGCGCGTTTGATGATGCAATATTCGCCGAAATATATTGATATAAACATGGGTTGTCCAGTTCCCAAGCTCGTGAAAAACGGAGAGGGAAGTGCATTGATGCGTAACCCTGAACTTTGCGAGAAAATCGTTTCGATGGTTGTTAGCGCTGTTGATGTTCCCGTTACGGCGAAATTTAGAAAGAGTTGCGATGACGATAGCGATATAACTGCCGTTGAGGTTGCTCTTGCTTGTGAAAGTGGTGGCGCGAGTGCGGTTTTTGTTCACGGAAGAACGAGAAACCAAATGTATTCGGGTTTTGCCGATAGGGAAATAATCAAAAAGGTAAAAGAATCGGTGAAAATACCCGTCATCGGTAACGGTGATGTGGCATCGTATGACGATTTTGTTTCGATGAAAGAAGAAACTAACTGCGACGGCGTTA
>JAGBUH010000082.1 GCA_017630915.1 Clostridia bacterium | reverse complement strand
TATTTCTGTTGCACTGGCCCTAAAGTCGCCTTCGGCAGATGTTATCTGTTATCCTGCTCTGTGGAGCTCGGACTTTCCTCACGGTACGGACTTTCGTCATGGTATCGCGCGATTGTTCGGTACGGTCGCGTATAAATTGTATCATATTTACGTTATTTTGTCAAATATCTTGTGCTAATATCTTGATTATTTTTTATAATGGATATATAATGTATAAGATGTATATGTATGCTTGATTTGGAGGTATGCAGATTGCTTAAAGAATACGCTTCGGGTTATAAAAACCAAACCGTCGGCTTTGTCGGTATGGGCGTGTCGAATCTTCCTGTTATACGGTTGTTCGCGTCGGTCGGTGCAAAGTGTACCGTACGCGATAAAAAGGACCTGTCAGGTAGCGATTTTTATCCCGAACTGATTGATTTGGGTGTTGAGTTTATCATCGGCGAAGGTTATCTTGATGATATAACCGAAACACTGCTTTTTCTGTCACCCGCCGTTCGTCCCGATTTGGAGGGACTTAATAAAGCGCGCGAAAAAGGAACAAGGATTACGAGCGAAATGGAAGAGTTTTTTAATCTCTGTCCTTGCAAGATTATCGCGATAACGGGAAGTGACGGAAAGACCACGACAACCACTTTGATTTCAAAACTGCTCACCGAAGCAGGTTACAAAACTTGGCTCGGCGGAAATATCGGTGTGAATCTGTTTGCTACGCTTGACGAGATAAAGGCAAACGACTTCGCGGTTGTTGAACTTTCTTCGTTCCAACTTATGAAACTGGCAAAAAGTCCCGACGTTGCCGTGATAACCAACGTCGCGCCGAATCATCTTGATTGGCATAAAGATATGCAGGAATACGTCGATGCAAAGAAACGTATTTTCGAGTTTCAAAACGAGAATTCTTTGCTTGTTTTAAATGCCGATGATGAATATTGTAAGTCGTTTATTCAAGATGCAAAGGGAAATGTACGCACTGTTTCGGGCAAAAGTAGTGATACCGACTTCTATTTTGACGAAAACGGTATTTACGATAAAAACGGCAATATGCTTGTCAAGGATGAAGAAATCCGTATAATAGGAAAGCATAACCGTTATAACTACACTGAGGCATATTGCGCCGTGTCGCAATACGTCGCAAAGGAAACCTTGAAGAAGGTTGCACTTGAATTCGGTGGCGTGGAACATAGAATCGAGTTTGTTCGCGAACTAAACGGGGTTAAGTATTATAATTCCTCAATAGATTCAAGCCCGTCAAGAACCGAGGCGTGTGTGAATTCGTTTAAAGATAAACCGATTGTCATAAGCGGCGGATACGATAAGAATATCCCATACGAACCGCTTGGCGACTTGTTTAAAAATAAGGTTAAATATGCCGTACTTTGCGGTGCAACTGCTAATAAAATTGCCGTTGTACTTGATTCTGTCGGATTTAACGATTATTGCATCGTTGATGAATTTGAAACTGCGGTAATGACCGCAAAAGAAAAAGCGAATGACGGTGACAGTATTGTTCTGACACCTGCAAGCGCAAGTTTTGATATGTTTAAAAATTTCGCGGAACGCGGAAATGTATTTAAAAAAATAGTAAATTCACTTTAAGGAGGATATATGGAAAAGTTATACGACATAGTTGAAAACTTTACTCAATACCCCGGTGTTGCAGGTTTTGAATATATGGCTTTTGACGAACTCACCAAGTATGTTAAAAGCTTGAATATATTCGATGAAATCGGCACGACCCCCGTCGGTAGTTTTTACGGTATAATGCGTTGCGGTAAAAAGAACGCTCCGCTTATACTCTGTGATGCCCACATCGATACAATAGGTTTTGTTGTTACCGAAGTTTGTGAGGGCGGTTTCTTGAAAATCGCTAACATCGGCGGTATAGCGGCTAAGATTTTGCCCGCTTCCGAAGTAAATATCTATGGTAAAGAAACAATAAAGGGCGTTTTTGTTTCAAAACCGCCTCATCTTCATGAAGCAAACGAATACGATCAAAAGATGAACGTTGTTGATAATTATATCGACACGGGACTTCCTCTCGAAAAATTAAAATCCATTGTTCGCGTCGGCACTCCCGTCGGATTCCCCTGTAAACTTCAAAGATTGCTCGGTGATAATTTGGCAGGTGCAGGATTTGACGATAGATTATGCGGCGCTGCAATCGTTCGTGCATTGATGTATCTTGATAAGAAATCGTTGAACGTTGACGTTGCATTCCAATTCTCCGGCACAGAAGAAACGGTATATACGGGCGCGATGACTACTGCGTACAGATTAAATCCCGATAAAGCGATTGTAATCGACGTTACCCACGCATTTGTCCCCGGCGCACCCAAAGCGCGTGAAGGCGTAAAAGCGGGTCTTGGCGGAGATATCTGCCTCTCGCCGCACACTCACAGAGGATTTACTAAATTTGCAATAGAAGTTGCTAAAAAAGAGGGTATTCCTTACCAGCTTTCGTCTGCCCCCGGTGCAACAGGTACAAACTCCAATGCGGTACAGACCTCGCGTAACGGTATTCCTACTTTGCTCGTTTCTATTCCGCTCAAAAACATGCATACAATGAGCGAACTTGTTGATATGAAAGACGCATTGGATACCGCGCGCTTCGTTGCCGCAGTTATTAAGGCGCTTTAAAGGAGGGTTACGTGATGCTTAAATATTTAAAAAGATATTGCGATATTCTCGGACCTTCCGGTATGGAAGATGAAATTCGCAATGCAATAATCGAAGATATCAAGGATTCGGGTTGCGAATATGAAGTTGACCCGATGGGCAACCTTACCGTTTTCAAAAAAGGTAAGAAACGCCGCGATAACAAGGTTTTGTTCTCTGCACACATGGACGAAGTCGGCTTTATGGTTAAATACATTGACGATGACGGATATGTTCTTTTCAATTCGATCGGCGGTGTTGACCGTCGTGTCGTAAGCGGTCGCAGAATTATTTTCTGCGAAAGCAATACTCACGGTGTTGTTGCTTCGAAGGCGGTTCACATGCAAACTCCCGAAGAACGCGGCAAATGTGAACAGATTAGTGATATGCATATCGACATCGGTGCAAGAAGCAGAGCCGAAGCGAATGAACACATTATGATCGGCGACTGTGCAACATTCGTTCCCAACTATACCGAATTTGGCGAAGGTTTGATTCGTTCGAAAGCGCTTGACGACCGTTTCGGCTGTGCAGTGCTTGTTGATATGATCAATCAAGACCTCGAATATGACACGTATTTCACTTTCAATGTTTGTGAAGAAGTCGGTTGTAACGGCGCAAGGGAAGTTGCTCACAGATTAAGGCCTGATATAGTCTTCGTTCTCGAAGCAACCACAGCAGGCGACACTCTCGGTACTCCGAAATCCAAACGCGCTTGTGCATTGGGTGAAGGTGCGGTTCTTTCGATTGCCGACAGAAGCACTATTTACAATAAAGAACTTCTCGAAACGGCTGTCGAAACCGCTAACGAGAAGGGAATCAAGTGGCAATATAAAAATGTTGTCGCAGGCGGCAACGAATCGGGCGAATATCAACGTACCGCATCGGGCGCAAAGGTACTCGCAATAAGCGCACCTGCAAGATATATCCATTCTGAATCAAATGTTCTTTCGGTCAACGATATGCAATCTGTTGCCGACCTTGCTTTTGCAATAAATGAAAGGAGTTTCAACTAATGTTAAATTTAGTTAAAAAATATCAAAACGCGTTTTCTGTATCGGGTTATGAAACCGAACTCGCAAATATCATTTCCGAAGACCTCAAATCTGTATGTGACAAGATAGATATCGACGCTATGGGAAATGTAATCGCTTTCAAGAAGGGTAAAGATTCTTCGAAGAAACTCATGATTGCTACCCACATGGACGAAATCGGCTTTATTGTTACCAATATCGAAGATAACGGCATGATTCGCCTTGCGCCCCTCGGCGGTATCAATGCAATCGCGTCCTGCTATCACACCGTTAAATTCCAAAACGGCGTTTCGGGTATCTTGGTTGTCGAAGATGGCACCAAGGCAGGTGATATCACCGCAAACAAACTTTTCGTAGATATAGGCGCGGATTCGGGCGCAAAAGCAAAACGCAGAGTTAAGATTGGCGACGTTTGCGCTGTTTCTCCCTTGTTCAAGAAACTCTCAAACAAGCGTTATGCATCCAAGGCTTATGATGACCGCGTATGTTGTGCAATCTCGGCTTACGCCGCATTGAACTGCAAAAAGTGCGCGTATGACACCTATTTTGTGTTCACCGTTCAAGAAGAAGTCGGCTGCCGCGGTGCCAAACCCTCGTCTTTCACCGTAATGCCCGATTATGCAATCGCGCTTGACGTAACACCTTCTCCCGCTTGCGGTAATCCCAACCACCTTACCACCAAACTCGGTAACGGCGCGGCCATCAAAATCAAAGACAGTTCTGTAATCTGCTCTCCCAAACTTGTTGACAGATTGACCGAACTCGCAGAAGATAACAAGATTAAATATCAATACGAAATTCTTATGGCAGGCGGTACCGACACTTCGGCTATGCAGGTTGCAGGCGGTGGCTGTCACGCGGCTTGTATCTCGCTTCCTACCCGTTACGTGCATACCCCTGTTGAAACTATCGACACCGACGATTTGAAGGCATGCGCTGACCTTTTGATTGCCTTTATCGAAAACGGAGCAGAATAATCAAACGGAAGTATTTAAAATATGTTTAGCGAAAAATTATTACTTCTTGCCAAGGAAAGCGAAAAAGATTTAAGCGAAGTTTTTGCGGAAATCGATAGAATCGCTTTCAAAAACACCGAGAAAGTTATGTCGGTTTTCCGCGAAAACCGTTTGTCCGACCGTCATTTCAATTCTACTTGCGGTTACGGATATAACGACGACGGCAGAGATTTGTGCGATAAAATGTTTGCCGAATGTTTTGGAGCAGAGGCAGGCTTTGCCCGTTCACAAATCATTTCGGGCACTCATGCACTTGCTATCGCGCTTTACGGTCTGCTTCGCCCGAACGATACCTTGTTGTCTGTCAGCGGAAAACCTTATGATACGCTCGACGATGTTATTGGTTTGGGAAATAGTAAGGACAGAGGCGAGGGTTCTCTTGCCGAATACGGTGTAAAATACCGCGAAATACCGCTTGTTGACAGTAAAACTCTCGATTTAAAATCAATCCGCGAAGCATTGAACGACGATAAATCGGTAAAGGTTGTTTTCGTTCAACGTTCAAAGGGATATAGCGACAGAAGAACCTTGACCGTCGCAGAAATTAACGAACTTTTCGCACTTGTCCGCGAATTCGAGGGCGTTTATCTTGTGGTTGATAACTGCTACGGCGAGTTTACCGAACTTGACGAACCGAAAGCCGATTTACTTGTCGGTTCGCTTATCAAGAACGCAGGCGGCGGTATCGCCGAAACGGGCGGATATATCGTCGGAACAAAACGTGCTGTCGAACTCGCATCGTATAGGTTGACTGTCCCCGGAATCGGGCTTGAAGCAGGCGCTTCAATGGGTACTACCAAGTCGATGATAAAAGGTCTTTTCTTCGCGCCTCACGTTACTGCGCAGGCGATTAAAACCGCGCACTTTGCTTCGGCGATGTTCGAACGTCTTGGGTTTGAATGTTACCCGAAACCGCTTGAAAAGAGAAGCGATATAATTCAAACAATACGTCTTTATAATGCCGAAAACGTGCTTAAATTCTGTCGAGGAATCCAAAAGGGTTCGCCTGTTGACAGTTTTGTAGTGCCTGAGGGCTGGGAAATGCCGGGTTATAACGATTCGGTCGTTATGGCGGCAGGCGCGTTCACGCAGGGAAGCTCTATCGAGCTTTCTGCCGACGCTCCCTTGCGCGAACCCTATTTGGTGTATCTCCAAGGCGGTTTGACCTACGAAAGCGGAAAATTGGGTATCCTTACCGCAATCGAAGAAATGCTTGATAAATAAGATAGAAAAAGCCGTTGCGTATAATGCGACGGCTTTTTTGTTCAATGGTTATTTTCATATACTATATTATACGTTTCTTATAAAAAATATAATTGCTGAGACTATAATATCATGAAAAATATTTGTTGACAATATAATAGTAATTTATTATAATTCGTTCGGTAAAAATTATTATACCGAGAAAGAGTATATAATGACGAATCGGATTTTTGTTTATTCAAAAGAATTTATAAAAAAGAATACAGTAATGGTCATTGCTCTTTGTGCGGCGATAATAACCGCCTTTGCGGTTCCTCCCGACAAAGAGTATCTGTCGTATTTTGATTTTAAAACCTTGACCTGCCTTTTCTGCGTTCTCGCCGTGGTGTGTGCGCTTAAAAATATAAGTTTCTTTTATATAATCGCAAAGAAAATAGTGCAGTTGTTTAAAAACACCCGAATGTGTGTTCTTGCGCTTGTTTATATAACCTTTATAGGTTCAATGCTTATAGCAAACGATATGGCGTTGTTGACTTTTCTTCCGCTCGGATATTTTGTTTTGTCAACCACACGCATGGAAAAGTATATGGCGTTTACCTTTATAATGCAAAATATCGCCGCTAATTTGGGCGGTATGCTTACTCCGTTCGGTAATCCGCAAAACCTTTATCTTTATACAAAGTTTGAAATTCCTAATTTGGAATTTATGCAAATAATGTATCTTCCGTTCGTTGTTTCTGTATTATTGATTACGGTGTGTTGCATTATTTTTGTCAAACCCGAAT
>JAGBUH010000081.1 GCA_017630915.1 Clostridia bacterium | reverse complement strand
TCGTCGGCATCGGTACAAATAATAATCTTGTCCCAACGCAACGCGCCAAGGTCAAATGCGGAAACACCCTTAACTTTAAGTTGTTTTGCTTCAACACCGCAACCGATAACTTTAATCAAGTCCAGGATAATATCGCTTTTCATTATTCTGTCAAAAGATGCTTTAAGACAGTTAAGCGTTTTACCACGAACAGGAATAATCGCTTGAAATTCGGAATCTCTTGCCAATTTACAGCTTGTAAGAGCCGAATCGCCTTCAACTATATACAATTCGCATTTTTCGGGGTCACGCAAACGGCATCCGACAAACTTTTCGACCGTGTTGGTAATATCGAGCGTTGCGGTAAGTTTCTTCTTTGAAGATACTCTCATGTGTTCAGCAGATTCTCTTGCGCGTTTATTTACAAGAATCTGTTGAACGACTTTATCGGCAACTTGGGGATTTTCCGCAAAGAAAACCTCTAATGAATGTTTGAAAAATTCGGTCATTGCCTCGGCAATAAACACATTGATGATTGCCTTTTTGGTTTGGTTAGCATAAGAAGTTTGGGTTGAAAACGAATTTACAACAAGAACTAACGAATCTTCAACATCTGAAAACAGTATTTTACTTTCGTTTTTGTTGTATTTTCCGTTATTCTTTGCATATTGGTCAATCGCCCAAACGAATGCACTTCTCGCCGCCTTATCTGGCGAACCGCCATGTTCAAGGAACGACGAGTTGTGGTAATATTCAATTAAATTTACTTCATTCGTAAAGCAACAAGCAAATTGAATTTTAACTTTATATTCGCTTCTGTCGGGCGCATCACGACCGACGCGCTCACAAGAATAGTCGGAAATAGGAGAAAGCGCACCTTCTCCGACAATATCTTTGATATAGTCTGTTATGCCGTTTTCGTAATAGTATTCTTCGGTTTCAAAACTGCCGTCAATTTTTTGCCATTTAAGCGAAAGCGTCAGTCCTGCGTTAACAACAGATTGCTTTTTGAGTACAGTCGAAAAATACTCACGCGGAATATTTGTATCTGTAAATACTTTATTGTCGCTCTTCCAACGAATAACTGTACCCGATTTGTTCTTGGGTGATTCGCTTTTGATCAATTCGGTTACAGGTTCACCTGTACGGAAGCTGATGTTATATTTCGTTCCGCGCTGATACGAAGTAACATCCATAAATTCCGATGCGTACTGTGTCGCACACGCACCAAGACCATTTAAACCGAGAGAATATTCATAAGCACCGCCGTCGGCGTTGTTATATTTACCGCCTGCGTAAAGTTCACAATAGACCAATTCCCAATTGTATTTTTGTTCTTTTTCGTTCCAATCAAGAGGAACACCACGTCCAAAATCCTCAACTTCCATAACACCGTCGTTGAATACGGTAACATTTATACGAGTGCCGTATCCTTCACGGTATTCATCAATAGAGTTAGAAAGAATTTCAAAAAACGAATGCTCACAACCCTCAATACCGTCCGAACCGAAAATGACAGCAGGACGCAAACGTACCCTGTCCGCGCCTTTAAGGGATGAAATTGTCTGGTCATTGTATTCTGCGGTTTTTTTAGCCATATAAATTGATTTCCTTTTCTTTTACTTTACCGAATAGAAACCTACCTTACGGTAAACTTTACGCAAGGTTTTTTCGGCAACATAGGACGCCTTGTTTGCACCGTCAATAAGAATTTTATTAAGTTGTTCTTTATCCGAAACAAACACTTTATATTTTTCTTGGAATTTATCAAGAGCGTCGGCAACAACTTCGCCTACTGCGAGTTTAAATACGCCGTAACCCTTGCCGTCAAATTCGGCTTCAATTTCTTCGAATTTCTTTCCTGTGAACGCGGAATAGATAGACATAAGATTGTTTATGCCATCTTTTCCTTCGGCATATCTTACTTCGGAACCCGAATCGGTAACTGCGCGTTTGATTTTACGTATAACGGTATCGCGGTTATCAAGAAGGAATATACTTCCGTCACCAAGGTCTGATTTACTCATCTTTGCAGTAGGATCCGAAAGCGACATAATTCTCGCACCTGCTTTTGGCATATATGGCTCTGGGATCTTAAATGTATCTGAATACACATTATTAAAGCGATTAGCAATATCACGAGCAAGTTCGATATGTTGTTTTTGGTCGCTTCCGACAGGAACCAAATCAGGTTGATATAGCAAAATATCAGCAGCCATCAAAACGGGATATGTGAAAAGTCCTGCATTGATATTATCAGAATGTTTTGCAGATTTATCCTTAAACTGCGTCATTCTCGAAAGTTCACCGAACATAGTATAACACGAAAGCACCCAAGCAAGTTCAGCATGAGCAGGAACGTGGCTTTGGATGAACAGAGCGTTTTGTTCGGGATCAATGCCGACCGCCAAATAAAGCGCAAGTGTCTTCAAACAGTTTTGACGAAGTTCGGCGGGAACTTGACGAACGGTTATTGCGTGAAGGTCAACAACGCAAAAATAACAGTTATAGTCGTATTGCATGGTTGCCCAGTTGCGCAAAGCACCAAGATAATTTCCTATTGTAAGTGTACCGGACGGTTGAACGCCAGAAAGTATAGTCTTTTTTATATTTTGATTTTGATTTTCCATAATTTCACCTATTATAAAACTTCGGCAAGTCGTTTTACGCCTTCAATGATTTGTTCATCGGACGGTGTCGAGTAATTAAGTCTTACCGAAGGAGAATATCCGCCTTGAATGGGGTTGAAACTCGAACCTGTAACAACCGCAAGTTTGTTATTGAGAGCACGTTTGGCAATATCATCACCGTTTCCGCCTTCAACCGTTACCCAAATAAACAAACCGCCTTCGGGACGAGTATAAACCGCTTTACCTGCAACGTGCTTATCAAGTTCGGCAAGCATTAAATCGCACTTATCTTTATAAAGTTTGCGAATCATTTCAATATGATCGTCAAGACCGTATGTGTCGATAAATTTCGAAGCAACCATTTGGAAGAAAAGGTTAGTGTGTACGTCATTAACTTGCTTAACAACAACGATTTTTTGAACAAGCTCTTTCGGACCACAAACAAAGCCAATACGCATACCCGCAGAAAGAATCTTCGAGAAAGAGGAACAATAGATAACGTGTCCTTTTGTGTCAAGGCTCTTAATTGTGGGAACGTCTTCACCAGCAAAACGAAGTTCGCCATAGGGGTTATCTTCCAAGATTGTACAGTTATACTTTTCTGCAAGCGCAAGAATAGCCTTGCGCTTTTCGAGCGATGTAGTAATACCTGCGGGGTTTTGGAAAGTAGGAATTACATATATAATCTTCGTGTTAGGATTTGCTTTAAGCGCATTTTCCAATGCTTCGATATTCATACCGTCGGCTTCAAGGTCAACACCGACAAGTTTTGTATTGTAAGACCTAAATGCATTCAATGCACCGATGAAACTCGGGTTTTCGCAAATAACTGTATCGCCTTCGTTACAAAGCACTTTTGCACAAAGGTCAATTCCCTGCTGTCCGCCCGTCGTGATAATAACATCGTCATCATCGGAACCCGTATTAAATCTTTCTTTAAGGCGCGTTGCAATCTGTTCTCTCAAACGGGGATAACCCTCGGTGATTCCGTATTGGAAAGCAAACGAAGCTTGATTTTGAAAAATATCTTCCGCAACCGCGTGCATCTTTTCAACCGGGAAAGAAAGCGGCGACGGGTTACCGGCTGCAAAAGAAATAACGTTGGGGTCAGAAAGCGATTTAAAGATTTCGCGAATCGCTGAGGGTTTCATATCCTTTACTTTATCGGAAAATATATAGTTCATGGCAAATTTCTCCTATTATCCATTCAATAACTTGTATTATAACACACAACTTTTTTTATTTCAACACAAAATTTTGCAAAAATCCATTTACAAACGTAAAGTTTTGATATATAATTGTGTAGATTAAAAATAAAAGGCGGTATAATGTAATGGAAAAGAAAATACTTGTCGAAACTTCTGCAAGACATGTACACCTCACCGAAGCCGATATGGAAACGCTTCTTGGTGCTGGTAAAACCCTCACCGTAAAAAAGATGCTCTCGCAACCCGGTCAATTTGCAAGTAACGAAAGAATAACCCTTGTTGGCCCTAAGAACAGCATTGCAAACGTTCTTATCCTCGGCCCGACAAGACCTGCTACTCAGGTTGAAATTTCGCTCACCGACGCAAGATCCTTAGGCATCTCTGTTCCCGTTCGCGAATCGGGTGATATCAAAGGAAGCGGCGCCATTAAGCTCGTTGGTCCTGCCGGCGAAGTTGAACTTACCGAAGGCGCAATCGCAGCAAAACGCCACATTCACCTTGACCCTGCTACCGCAGAAGAACTTGGTGTTACCGATAAGCAAATAGTTTCTACCAAAATTGACACCGACGGTCGTTCTCTT
>JAGBUH010000080.1 GCA_017630915.1 Clostridia bacterium | reverse complement strand
ATTTCAATAACGGCGCGAATATAACCGAAACATACGACCCTCAAACAACAAGTTATGACTACGACGCGGCTCTTACCGAAGCAGGTGATTTGACCAAACGTTTTTATGAGGTTCGCGCGGTTGCCGAAAAATATTTTGATAATCTCCCTGAAATTACGGTTACAAATACGCCCAAGAAAGCATACGGCAAACTCAAATTGACCGAAATTGCCGATCTTATGAGCCAACTTGATAACTTGTCTGTTCCCGTTAAGAGCGCTTATCCCAAGACAATGGAAGAACTTGGATGCGATTTTGGTTTTACCTTGTATTCAACCGTTATTGACTATCCTACCGAAGCACCGCTTGTTATCGAACCGCTTCGTGATAGAGCGTTGATTTTCTTCAACGGCGTGTTCCAAGGCGTTAAGGAACGCGACAGACGTAATGACGACATCCAATTCGTCTGCAAACGCGGTGAAAAGGTAAGAATTGATATTCTTGTCGAAAATATGGGTCGCGTTAATTATGGAACACAAATGTGGGATAACGAAAAAGGTCTTGTCAACGGTGCCCGTCTTGGTCAACAGTATATGTTCAATTGGACTATGTATCCTTTGGCAATGGACGATATTACAGGTCTTACATATAAGTCTTACGAAAAAACGATTAACCCCGCATTCTATCGAGGGGAACTTCAAATCGATGGAACTCCGTGCGATACGTTCTTGCGACTTGATGATTTCCACAAAGGCTTTGTTAAAGTCAACGGTTTTAACGTCGGCAGATATTGGACCGATGCAGGCCCTCAAAAAACACTTTATATTCCGGCACCTGTGCTTAAAGAAGGCAAAAATGAAATCGTTGTTTTTGAACTACACGGATGCGAAAAGAATGAAATTGAATTTACTGACAGCCCTGATTTAGGATAATAGGATTATCAAAAGAAATTAAGGACGGACGCTTTTATGAAAAAAATGGTATCTTTGTTATTGATAGCGATTTTTATTTTAACATCAATAACCGTAATTGCAGAAACAACCTCGACAAGAAGACTTGTCGGAGATATCAATAACGATGAAAGTATAGATTCGACGGACTATTTGTTGTGCAAACGTATTTGTTTTGGCACGCTTACATTAGATGATGCCGAGAAAATATTTGCCGATGTTGACTACGACGGCGATGTTACGTCCGTTGACTATCTTTATATCAAACGCCATGCGTTTGGCACATATACTATCGTTCAACCCGATATCGACGATGAAAGCAGTAATGAATCAAACGACGAATCGAGTGACGAATCGAGTGACGAATCGAGTGACGAATCGAGTGACACATCGAGCGATGAATCGAGTGATGACACCGAAGTTAAACCTGAAAATAACATCGTAAGTTTTGGCAAACGTTACACAGTCGACGTTACACCGAGCAGTTCGTATGCCGATAGTTACAACTGCGAATTGACCGATGCGATTTTTGCGATTTCTACTCGTTATTCTTCGGGTTCTTTCAGCGGATACAATTCCGATGTCAACATTATCGTTGATTTGGACGATGAAGGAAAGCAACTTGATAAATTTGAACTTTCTTTTTTGAGCGTTAACCACGCGGGTATTTATATTCCGAGTTCGGTTACTGTTTACGGTTCTGACGACAGTTCGTCGTGGACGAAACTCGGTGATATGACCATGCCCAAGTTTGAAAATATGACAAATGGCATAGCAAGACTTACTTTGCCGACCGACGTTGATTACCGATTTATCCGTTTTTACGTTGTGAAGACAACGGCATGGCAGTTTATTGACGAGGTTTTGGTTTATTCCAACGCTCAAAGAAATGAAATTGACCTTGACGAATTTGTTGATGACGTTTATAATGCTACGACCATAACCGATGAACAGATTTTGAGCAACCGTCAAGAAATGTCTGCGGGCAAGAAGTTTGAT
>JAGBUH010000079.1 GCA_017630915.1 Clostridia bacterium | reverse complement strand
TTGAATTTTTGAAGTTACTTCACGATAACGGAATCAAATGCTGTATTGCATCGGACACTCCGCGTAAACTGTCGGAGGGCTTTTTTAAACGCTTTCCCTATTTTGACGATTTGATTGAGTTTTATGCCGACAGCGACGACGCAGGTGCATATAAATACCATTCGCCGAAGATATACGAAATCGCCGCCGAAAAGTTGGGCGTTTCGAAAGAAGAATGTCTTGTTTTTGAGGACAATATGGCATCGGCACTCACCGCTTCAAACGCGGGTTTTGACGTCGTGGGCGTTTACGATTTCGAAAATGCAGATAACGAAGAAACAATAAGAAACGCCTGTGTCGATTATATTTACGACATGTCCGAAATGATGAAATAACAATCCGAACGGTGTTTGTAAATATTTTGTTAATACAGAGTAATTTGAGCAACCTTTTTGCATTTTGAACGGTTTTATATAGTAGAACGAAACATAACCAAAACGAAGGAGGAAAATCAGATGAAACGTTTGTGTTTGCTTTTAATTGCATTTGTTGTTTGTTTTTCTTCTTGTAATTTGGCCGAAAAAGACATTCTTCGACAGATATACGTTGTTTATACGGGACAGGATCCGAATACACACAAAGATATCAATTTCGTTTCGCATTCCTATTCCGGATATTACTCAAGAATTCAGGACTTCATTTGTTGGTCACGACTGTTGTGTGGAAGGAACTCTTTCATCACATAGTTCCGGCTTAAATGGTCTATCATATTCAGGTTCCGGCACGTGCATAATTACAAATTTTAATTCGAATGAAAGCGAAAGAAAAACGTTGCTGCACGAATTTGGTCATATTTATGGTGGTCCGGATCATTATGGCGGAAGCACTCCTTCTACAGATCAAAGGAACGACGAAGCCGGCGAAACAATATTTAGCGAATATTGCATATATGGCGAAGAACGAAATTCCGCTTCTGTTTTAACCAACTTAACGATATGTGAAGGTTGCCAACGAGCTATACGCGCTAATAAGAATCTTTTCAATCATGAATAGGAGGAAGCAAATGAAAAGAATATTATTGATACTTGTACTAACGGCGATTGTATTATTTGCAACAGGTTGTCGGACACAATCTGATATGTCGATGAAAACAGAAAACGATTCGGCACAATCTGATAATTCGGATTTAGAAAGCAAAGATGAGTTGGCGCAAAGATCCGATGCGCACATTGATATATATCAACTATCTATTTACGACTATGATGAATATATGACGTTTGTGGAAAAAACACCACTTCCTGATTTCTTCATTACGTATGAAGACCTGTCTGAATTCGGAGAGTTTAATGGCTTTGTGTGCTTATCCGACGCCGCAACACAAGACTATAGTTCTCTGTTCTATTCGTTCGTTGACGAAACCGGTGACAGCTTTTGTATGTATGTGAATTACACTCCTAAATGTTCGTTTGCGAAATCTTCGAAATCGAAGCCGATACTCAAAAACGAAAATATAAATCCTACTGATATGAGAACCGCAACCGTAAACGAGTCGAAAACAGCAAGCAAGTATGTATATAATGACACCGTGTATCTCTATTCGTTTCACGGTAAAATAATGAGCATATCTTGGCATTGCGGTGAACTTGAATTTGTTTTGAGTGGCATTCACAATTATCCAACAACCGACAAAACAACAATGGTAAACTTGTTGCTTAATTTAGATACCGCCCCTACAGTTGTAAACAATATTAAACTTGATTGACACCTATTAAAAAACGCAACAAAGCCCTCTCGGTCGAGAGGGCTTTTCGTATGTTTTTATTCCATTTCAAGCGTTGCGGCAGCCAATAATTTAGCGCGTAAAGTGAGCGAATCAATGTCGGCGTATTCGTTAATTGTGTGGCAAAAATCACCCGTTGCGCCGACGGCGCAAACGCTCGGCACGCCTGCAAGCTGGGTATATGCCGAATCCGAACCTCCGCCGCTTTCAATCGGGACAAGCGTTCCCAATCCGTATTTTTCGGAAATAGTTTTAAGGTGCAAAAACAGATTTTCGGTATCTTCGTTATGCAACATCGGTTGTCTTTGCGATACCAAAACAAGCTCGGTCTTCGTGCCCTCGACAAACGATTTGTTTGCAATTTCTTCCAAAACAGCTTTCGCTTTTTCCAATTCCTCGCTGTTAGAAACGCGAACGTCAATCGTTATTTCGCAACGTTCGGGCACGATATTTGACATCGTACCGCCGTTAATTATACCGCTGTTATAAGTGATTCCGCCCTCAACGCTTTTTGATTCAAGCGCGAGAATCTTATGCGCCGCTTCGCGAACCGCGCTCACACCGCTGAAATAATCGATTCCTGCATGAGCCGCTTTTCCGGTTATATCCATACGGTATCTCAAAATACCTTTACGCGAAACGACTACTTCCCCAACGCGAGCCACCTCGCAGTTAAACGCCGCCTTAAATCCCGTGACCGCGGCTTTGATCACGTCCATTTCCTTTTGACCGCCGAAGCGATTGCTTACTTCCTCGTCGGAAGTGAGCAGCAAACGGCAATTTTTGTCGTAGCCGCTGTCAATCAGCGCCATCATCGTTAATAAAGCGATAGGAACACCGCCCTTGCAATCAATTACACCGGGGCCGATAAGTTTATCGCCCTCCTTCTTGACAGGGGGATAACCGAAAGCGCCTTTTTTATGTACGGTATCCATGTGCGCCAAGAAACAAACACCGCTTTCTTCGGCGGTATGAAGTGTGTCAACAATCAAGAAATCGCCGCAGGTGTCAAACGGCACGCGTTCGACAAAAATATTCAAACCGCGCGCAAATTCTTCGATTTTATCGGCAACCGCGTCCATCGACGGCTTATCCTCAGCGGTGCCTTCCGCATTACAGATATCCATCCAAAAATCAAGATATTTATCCTTATTTTTTTCGATATAATCAAAAACCTTTTGCATAATTACCACCTCAAAAAGAATAAGCGACCGCACTCAGTCAGAGTTGCAGACCGCTTTCAATTTTGTTAACCCGCAAAGGCCGTGCCCCCGTGAGAATGAAACCCTGCTTTGTGCAGGTGGGTGTCCTCTCCAATGTTTTAGTGCTTCCAACGTCCGCACGCAGAATGCATGCGGGAGGCCTGCTTCACCGCATCGGAATATGAACTCCCTTTCATAATTGTGGGTTTTTACACGAGGAACAGTCCTAATACGAGGAGAGTCAAGAGTAAATACAAAACAGATTTACTTACAACTCTCCCCGTATTAAAACTATGCACAAACCTTGCAGGTTGTTACACAAATTATTCTTCTACGCTTCCGTCAAGGTCGATTTCGCCCATGAAGGTATCTTCAAAAGCGTCAGCCACATTGTCGAACTCGTCATCATCGTCTATGGTAACCAAAAGTTCGTCGCCGTTTTCGTCAACCTCGATTTTAAGAATCACATATTCGTCTTCATCGCCGTCAAGCGGAATAAGCGCGAGATATGTATTATCATCAATATTGAGTTCGCCCAAAAGTTCAAAATCGCTTTCGTTGCCGTCCTCATCAGTAAGGGTAAAAATGTTTTCTCTTTCCATATTATCGGCCATAACTAACCTCCGGCACAAATAATTTTTACATTCATATTTTACTCACCGAAACGTAAATTGTCAATAGCATTTTCAACTTTCGAACGACAGCGCTTTCCAAAATTCGACGACGATTGACTTATCGTTGCTTTTGGTGTATAATATTTTAAATTTATGGAGGTGAAAACGGTATGGCATTTATTCCCCGTCTTTATATCGCAAGTGATTCAATCGAAAACGGCCGCGCTTTTATAAGCGGAAGCGATGCAAATCATGTACTCCGCGTGCTTCGTAAAAGCAAGGGTGATTCGCTTCACGTTTGCGATATGCACGGCAACTCATACAATGCAACCATTGACGAAATAACGCAAGACGGGCTTTATGCGATACTCGGCGAACCCGAAAAGAACAATAATGAAATGCCGTTTCGCGTTTCGGTATATCAATGTTTCCCGAAAGGCGATAAACTCGAAACGGTAATACAAAAAGCGGTTGAGTTGGGTGCGCATGAAATAGTCGCGGTAATGAGCGAAAGATGTGTCGCACGTCCCGATGCAAAGGCGTTTGCAAAACGAGTTGAGCGTTTAAAAAAAATCAGCGAATCCGCTGCGGCGCAGTGCGGTAGAAATATTATTCCCGAAGTAAGAGGAATTATAAGTTACGAAACGGCGATTAAAGAAATTGCCGAAAAAGATATCGGATTTATCTGTTATGAGGGTGACGGCACTCAACCGATTCGCCAACTTTTAAACGACAATCCCGAAACGATTGGTTTTCTTATCGGTCCCGAGGGCGGTTTGAGCTAAAAAGAAACGACACTTGCAAAGGAAAACAATCTGTCGCTTGCAGGTTTGGGCAAACGCATTCTCCGCACCGAAACGGCAAGCGGTTACGTCTTGTCGGCGATTAGCGTTTTGCTTGAAATGGAATGAATTTTAGGAGTTGATACATCATGTATCAACTCTTTTGTTTACATTCCGTTCACAATTTTGGATAAAAATGTCATATTTTACAAAAAAGGCGGCAAAATACACAAAATTAACGCTTTTTATTTGTTGTATTTTTTCAAAACCACTTGCATTTTATCGTATTTTAA
>JAGBUH010000078.1 GCA_017630915.1 Clostridia bacterium | reverse complement strand
TCCGACGACTACAAGAACGATAACTACGCTTCTCTCACCGTTGACCTCGGCGAAAATTACTTTATGGATAAGTTTGTAGCCTACGTTGCTTCCGCCTATAATAAATCGGTCGGCATCGAAGCACCTTCCAAGGTTTCGGTATTCGTTTCCGAGGATAACGAAAATTGGACAGAAGCAGGTTCGGTTACCCCCGAAGACGTTACAAACGTAAGTTGTATCGCCGCAACAGTTGAGCTTGATAAGAGCGTGTACGGCAGATATATTCAGTTCCGCTTTGAAAGTAACGTAAGCTGGATTTTCCTTTCGGAAGTTTGCGCTTACGAAGGCGAAGCGTATGAACTCCCCGTTGAACCCGAATATATCTTGGGTGACGTTGATAATAACAAAACCGTCGATTCTGTTGACTACCTCCTCGTAAAACGCGCTTGCTTCAAGACCTACACACTCTCGCAAGAAGAAGAACTTCGCGCTAACGTAAACCGCGACAACACAATCGATTCCACCGACTACTTGCTCGTAAAACGTATCGCATTTGGCACATATACAGCAGAATAAAAAGCAGTCAACAAATACCGCAAACAAATCGCACATTTGTAGGGCGGGTGGTTCGTTGGGTTCCCTGAAACCCGAAGATTTATAGGGTATATCGCTCCCGCCGTTTAGGTAATGTTTTATGTCTGTAAAAACACAAAACAATCAGCACATCTTTGTAGGGAATGGGTTTATCCCATTCCGGATTCGCAACGATATAAAATAACGTAAATACGATGTGTTTCGCAACGGAAAGGGACAAGCCCTTTCCCTACAACACGTAATATTTAATTTGTTTAAAATCAAAAAGGGCGTTAGTCCTTACCACAGGTAAAAATGAAAAGAGAAATCGATATATACGACTCGATTGAAGAAATCGAATCGCGAAAAAAGCAATTAAACCCCAAAACCAAAAAGATTTTGATATATCTCCTCTGCGCGATAATCGGTGTTATCGTTGCCGTCGGCGTTATTCTGGTGGCAAACCTCGTCTTCACGGGCGCGCCGTCGCCCGAAAAAGCCGTTGCCGAATATGAACGCGCCGCGATACTTTACGATATCGACGGAATGATTGAATATTCATCGGAATATAACAAAATCGTGCTCTACGGCAACCGCGAAACGAGTGACAGACTTTTAGAATCCTATCTTAAAAAGGGTTACGCCGGAAAGTCCGCGCAGTATAGCGAAAGCGATATTAAATTCGCCCTCGTTTCGTCGCTCGAATACGACAAGGGCAGTAAAAAATACGACGACGCGATTGATAAATATGCCGAAAAGGTGGAAAACGCCGACATCGACAAAATAGCAATCGTCAAAATGAAAATCACCAAAGGCACAAACGAAAGCACACGCGAATACGTCACCGTCAAAATCGGCACCCGCTGGTATTTCGCGTATGCGCTCTCGTAACACATTAAAAAGAACGGAGGATTTTTGTCCGCAAGGATAAAATCCTCTTTTTTATGTTTTTGAACGTCTTGACGACCAAAAGTATTTGCTGTAAAATATAAGCAATAAAGTTAACGAGGCGTATTATGAGCAAAAAATACGAAAACCACTATGAATTGAATATTACTGCGTTCGACACTATCCCGAACGAAATTGAACAAGACGGTATATACGTTTTTGCAAACAATTTCGACAAGGATATACAAATCCCTGCCGACAAATATAATTTCAGAGAACTAAAAATAATGACTTTCGACAAAAACGGCATGCTTGTCGAATGCGGAGGTAACGTGCGAATTGACAGTCCTGCGGTTAACGGCTCGGCACAACGCGCCGTCGTTATTCAAGCAAACGGCTTTATGGTCGCTTTCGGTGTTGAAAATCGTGATATGATGAAGGCGTACTACACCGTTATGGAGGGCGGCGCCGTCATCTATAACGCGACGATGAACGTCATATATCCCGTCAAAGCGCAATATAATATTGAAGAAAACAACCTCACCGTCGAATACGACAACCCCACACCGCCGTCAAATCGGGCGAAAAAGTTTCTTTTTGTAGGCAACAGTGGTACCTATTTCAACGGAACACCGCTGATATTCAAAGGGCTCGCAAGAGCAAGCGGTTTGGAAATCGACGTCACATATTCGACAATCGGCGGAATACATCTGTCACACTTTGCTGACGAAACACACCGCGCAGGTGTAATGTACCGCGATGCGCTTAATAAAAAGAAATACGATTTTGTTGTCTTCCAAGATGCATCACAATGCGGTTACGAAATGTCGAAACCCGCGCTTGATATACTTGTACCGATGGCGAAAAATAACGGCGCGACACCGCTTTTGTATATGCGCTACGCCACCAATACCAACCCTGCCGAAAGAAAAGACGGCGCAAAGGTCTTTTCCGACAGTTTTAACCGAATCTCTTGCGAAATGAACCTCGTTTGTGCCCCCGTTGCCGAGGCGTTTTTGTACTGCACCGACCAATATCCCGATATTAACCTTTATGCCGACGATATGGCGCATCACTCGGCTCTCGGCGCGTATCTTGCCGCTTGCGTTTGGCTGATTTCCTATTTGGGTGTTGATGTTGTCGGTAATACCTATTGCGCGAACCTGCCGAAAGACGTTTGCCTTAAATTACAAAAAATCGCAACCCTGTCGTGCAAACAACCGTATCCGTTCAAATGATGTTTTGTAATAAATATAAAAAATCCTCTTTCTAAGTTGGATATATAAACAATTGACTAATATGTCGCTTTGTTATATAATACGAAGTGATATATTATTTTTCACGGAGGAAAAAGATGAAAGCATTTAAGAAAACTATTGCCATGATCGTTCTTTCGGCTTTGCTTATGACCGGTTTTGCTTTTGCAATCCCTACAACCGTCAGCGCGGCTTATGACAATACCTACACCTTCACCATCAGCGGAACAAATGCTGCTCTCCCCGGTTATGACCACAGCAACGTTTATTTGTTCCCCAACACCGGTAGTTCGGCAAAAACTATCTCGTACAAATCCTATAACTTCCGTTACAGCAAATTGATGATATTCAATGCAAGCGGACGTGTTGTTGAATGTGGCGGTAACCTTTACGACGGCAGTTCGTCGGTAACAGGCGCGCCTCAGGTTTCGGTAACCATTCCCGCAGGCGGCTTTATGGTTGCTTTCGGTGCTAACAACACCAATTTTATGAAGATTTACAACGTTGTTATGGAAGGTGCAATGCTTTATAACGCGACAATGTCGGTTATTTACGAAGCTTATGCAAGTTACAGCGGCAGCACCCTTACCGTTAAATATAACAACCCGAAACCTGCATCTGCAAATGCAATATCCTTCCTTTTCGTTGGTAACAGTACCACCTACTTCAACGGTACTCCTATCAAGTTCAAGGCTATGGCAGCGGCAGCAGGCATTGAAATCGACGTTGTTTACTGTACTTACGGCAGCGCGTTCCTTTCCGAATTTGCTGACCCCAACCACGAAAGAGGTAAGGCGTTCCGTAACCATCTCAATTCGAGAAAATTCGACTACGTCGTTCTTCAAGACGCGG
>JAGBUH010000077.1 GCA_017630915.1 Clostridia bacterium | reverse complement strand
TCGCAAGCCTCGACCGCCTTGGCGAAAAGAGTGCGGCGAATATTATAAATGCTATCGATAAAAGCCGCGAAGCTGGCCTTGAAAAGCTGCTGTGCGGTCTTGGCATCCGTCATATCGGCGAAAAGGCGGCGCAATCGATCGCATCGCGCTTCGGTAATATCCAAGCGGTGATGGATGCAAGCGTCGATCATCTTCTTGCCGTTGACGATATCGGTGTCGAAAGCGCCGAATCGGTCGTGAGATTCTTTTCATCCGAACACGTCAAAACGCTTGTGGATAGGTTACTGTCCGCAGGTGTTTCGGGCGAAAGCAAGGAAAAACCGCTTGGCAATAATCTCGAAGGCAAAACCATTGTCGTGACGGGCACTTTGCCGACACTCAAACGTCAAGAGGCGGAATCTTTAATACGTCTTCACGGCGGTAACGCGTCGGGCTCGGTTTCGAAAAAGACGTCGTTTGTGCTTTGCGGAAGCGATGCGGGCAGCAAGTTGACCAAGGCGCAAGCGTTGGGAATCCCTGTTATAAACGAGGAACAGTTCCTCGAAATGATAAAAGAAAATTGATATAATCGAAGGAGAAACGGTTATGGACTATTCGAATCTTCCTATATTTGCGACCGCCGACGTTGTCGTTTGCGGCGGCGGTACGGCAGGCGCGTTTGCGGCGAAAGCGGCGGCAGACCAAGGAAAAGACGTGCTTATTATTGAGCAGTTCGGTTCGCTCGGCGGTACGGCGACTAACGGTCTTGTTCTTCCCATTATGCATACCCATATCCCCGAAAATCCCCAATGTTCCTACATCAGCAAAATCGTTCACGAGAGAATGCAAGCTATCGGCGCGGCTAACGAAACAGGCCGTAATTTCGACCCGCTTATGCTTAAAGTCGTGCTCGAAACAATTTGCGACGAGGCGGGCGTGAGAATGTTGTTCCATACCTTTATTGCCGACGTCTTGGTGGTTGACGGCAAAATCGACGCTGTCGTTGTCGCAAACAAGAGCGGTTTGGGACTTATCAAGGGTAAAATCTTCATCGACGGTACGGGCGACGGCGATATTTGCGTTCGCGCAGGTGCCGAATATAACAAGGGCAACCCCGATTTAAATGGCAAAAACCAACCTATTTCGCTTCGTTATATCGTTTCGAACGTCGATACCGAGGCGCTTGGCAAGTTTATTCACGAAACTATCGAAAAGACGGGCAAAAATTACGGTTCGAGTTACCACGACGGTCAGGTTTACCTTGCCGTTTGCGCCGGTGATAAATGGACTTTTGCGGAACTCTTTGACGAGGCGATCGCCAACGGCGACCTTCATGAGGATGACAAAGCGTACTGGCAGGGATTCGTTGTGACCGGCAGACCGAACTGTGTTGCGTTCAACAACCCCGAATTCTTTGACGAAACCGATGCGACCGACCCCGACGTGCTTACAAAAACGCAAATCAAGGGCAAACAGAGAATCCTCCGTCAAATGCAGTTCTATAAAAAGTATTTCAAGGGCTTCGAAAACGCTTACGTTTCGGACATCGCCGCTATGGTCGGTATCCGCGAAAGCCGTAATATCGTGACCGAGTACGTTCTCTCGGCATCGGACCTTATCAGACGTGTCAAGTTTGACGATATGTTCTGTCAATCGAACTATCCCGTTGACATTCACGGCAAGGTGCTCAAATGCGAAAACCTCGGCGAACCGGTTGACGACGGCAAACCGTGGTACGAAATTCCTTATCGCTCGTTGGGTGTGAAGGGAATCGATAACCTATTTATCACGGGCAGATGCTTGGGCGCGGAATTCTTGGCGCAAAGTTCGCTTCGCGTTCAACATTCGGTTCGCGCATCGGGTGAAGCGGCAGGTATCGCGGCGTCAATCGCACTTGATAACAACATTCTTCCGAAAGAAGTTGACGGCGTAACCGTTCGCAATATTATGATAGAAAAAGGTGCGGATTTTGTGCTTTAAACTTTTGCGTAATATTCATAAGGAAAAATAAGGTTGTTATTTAGCGAGAGGAAAACTTTTTCAAAAGTTTTCCTCTCGCACTCTCTTTTCAAAAATTTTTATGATGTTTATTTCTTATTATCGCGGCAAAAAACCGTTGGGCGCAACATACGCCCAACGGTTTTTGTTGATTATATTGGTTTATCGAAAAACGTAGGGATTAAATTCAATCTGCGTTTTTACGCCTTGTACGTACCGAAAGCGATACGTTTAACGAGTAGGTAGTCGGCGGAATTAAGTGTGTTGTCGTTGTTGATATCCGCAGATTCGAATTGAACAGAATTAAGTTTATACGTACCGAAGCAAGCACGTTTAACGAGTAGGTAGTCGAGTGAGTTAACAATACCGTCGTCATTTATGTCTCCATAAGTGATATCGCCGGCTGTGTAGCCCCAATGCACCGTCGCGGAGTTATAACCCAACCAATATTCATCCCAACCCTCGGGTTGTTCTTTCGCTTCGCAATATATGTCGGTTAGTTCATAGCATCCGGAAAACGCACTATCACCGATATATGTAACCGAATCGGGTATCACTATGCTTGTCAGGTTTTCACAGTTGTAAAAAGCATAATTGCCGATAGATGTAACAGAATCGGACATTTCTACGCTCGTTAGAGATTCGCAACTCTCGAATGCATAAACACCGATACTTGTAACAGAATTTGGTATGGTTATGCTCGTTAGAGTTTCGCAACTGTAAAAAGCATAATCGCCGATACTTGTAACACTTCCGTCGTTGGGAATGACGCTGTTTTTACATCCGAATATCAATGTTTTGGTCGCTTTTTCTATTATACAGTTGCCCGAACTTTTAAATACTTTATTACCAGAAGCTACGGTTATGGTTTCGAGAGATAGACATCCGGAAAAAGCAACAACGCCGATACTTGTAACCGAAGCAGGTATATTGATACTCGTAAGGTCATAGCAATAAAAGAATGCACCGTCACCGATACTTGTAACACTTCCGTCGTTGGGGATTACACTTGTTTTACATCCGGAGATTAAAGTGCCGGTTGACTTTTCGATTAAACAGTTGCCTGCGCTTTTATATGCCTTGTTGCCAGAAGCTACGGTTATAGTTTCGAGAGATTCTGTTCCGGTAAACGGATTGCTGCCGATACTTGTAACCGAAGCGGGTATATTGATACTCGTTACGAAAGTGGAATAAGAAAACGCTTCCGTGCCAATACTTGTAACAGAGTTTCCGAGCGTAATGCTTGATACGCTATTACATCCGAAAAACGCCCAATCGCCGATAGATGTAACAGAATCGGGTATTTTTATGCTTGTTAGGTCATAGCAATCTTCAAATGCAGATTCGCCGATAGATGTAACCGAATTGCCGATTTTTAGGCTCGTTAGGTTATAGCAATCTTCAAATGCAGATTCGCCGATAGATGTAACAGAATTTGGTATGGTTATGCTTGTTAAGTAATCGCAACCGTAAAAAGCAGAATCGCCGATACTTGTAACAGAATTTGGTATGGTTATGCTCGTTAGAGTTTCGCAACCGTAAAAAGCATAATCGCCGATACTTGTAACACTTCCGTCGTTGGGGATGCTGCTGTTTTTACATCCGACCGCCAATGTTTTGGTCGCTTTTTCTATTATACAATTACCAACACTTTTATATACTTCGTTACCCGAAGATACGGTTATACTTTCAAGTGCAGGACAATAAGAAAATGCACGTGCACTGATGGTTGCAACCGAATTGCCGAGCGTTGCGCTCGTTAGGCTATCGCACCATGAAAATGCATAACTGCCGATACTTGTAACCGAATCGGGTATTTTTATGCTCGTTAGGCTATTACAACTGTCAAATGCCCAAGCGCCAATACTTGTAATCGAATTGGGTATGTCTACACTTGTTAGGTTGTAGCAATATGAAAATGAATTATAGCCGATTTCCTTAACCGGCAAGTTGTTATATTTCGAGGGGATAACAATATTGGTTACGCTTTGGTCGCAATCCGAAACGATATAGTAGGTTTTGTCATCACTAAGGGTGTATTCCAATCCCTGAGAGTCAGTCTCCGTTTCCGCAGATACAACAAACATCGAAAACGGAATCATCGACAGCAACATTATTGCCGCCAGCATAAAAGAAACAATTTTTTTCATTTTTTCTCCTTTTTATTCATTTTTTACGAACTTAATGTTCGCGTTATCATAATAACACATCATTTTTGTTTTTGCAATGTTTTTTTCTGTTTAGAAAAAATTTGCGATAAAAACGCGACAAAGTCGGGAAAAAGTCGGGAAAAAGTCGGGATAAAGTTGGGAAAATGAGAAAAAGTTGCGACAAATTTGCGATAAAAACGCGACAAAGTCGGGAAAAAGTTGCGACAAAGTTGGGATGACATATTTTTTCCGCGATGATATAATCATCGTCGTGAGGGGTAAGCAAAAAGAAAAGACAGAAAGAAAAGAACCAAAAGAAAGAAAGAAAAGAAAAAGAGAACCAAGAACAATAACAGAAACAGAAACAGAAACAGGAACAAGAACAAGAATTTTTTAGCAGCTGTCGCTGCAAAAAAGAATCGGGCAGAGCCCGATTCTAACGCGCCGAAAAATTAAATTTTTCTTGCTTGCGGCAACAACAGCATCGACAAAAAACGGTTTTGCTGTTGGGTAAAAGTTAAATACAATAAAATTACGTTTTTTTCAAGGACATGTGCCTTGAAAAAAACACCTATGAGTTCCGAGATTTTGGACAACGAGCGAATCGGGTTCCCTGAAAATTGCAAATTTTCAGGGTGATAAGTGAGGCGCACAAATCAGGGGGGTCCCCAAAAATGAAGAATGAATTTTTGGGGTATATCAGCGCGAGTGAACGGAACTCACAAAAACGATTGAAAACCGTGTGTTTTCAATCGAGAGCGAAGCGATTCCACGCGCGAAAAATAAATTTTTCTTGCTTGCGGCAACAACAGCATCGACAAAAAACGGTTTTGCTGTTGGATTTTTAAATGGCAAATAAATCATTTCATCGAGGAGATGATGTTTATTTTCCGAATTTTAACCGTTGAATAGAACGCGAAGAACATACAGAAAACGGCGTTGATTCCGACGAATATAAACCATTCGCGCCAAGGGAAGTGAAACCATTGCACCGCCGCCGACGTCCACAAGAAGATATACTGTCCCAAAACCGAAAGGAACGAGCCGATAAGACCGAACACGGTCGCATAAAACATTACAAAAATGCTTTCGCACGACATAAGTTTAAACATATCGCGGTCGGACAAACCCAAGGATTTAAACATCGCAAATTCGCGTTTTCTTCCGTTGATGTTCGCCGTTGCGCTTAAAAACGCGCCCAAAAGAGCGATGGCTGTTAAGATATATCCGATTGCCATGGCGCTCGCGAAAAAGGGTTCGTTATAGGCGTTGTTGATACCCCTGTCCCAATATTCCCACATGAACAGCGAATAGATGCTGACGAAAATTATCTGGGCGCAGGGAAGTGTTATCGAAACCGCGCGATAGCGAGGCGCGTTGTTGTCGAAATTCTGTCCTGCAAGACGTCCGATTCGTCCGAAACGGTTGCTCATTATCTTTTCGAAAGTGCCTTCATAAAGCGAAACGTTGACGCTCACGTCGGCTTTGAGTGAATTGATTATCGAAAGCCGTGTTGCGCGGAGCATCGGCTTCAACGACGCGAACATCGTCACCGCGACGGTCAAAAGAAACGACCAAAGCAGTGTCGAGAAAGGTGCATCGTATTTAAACGTTGACGCCTCTCTCATATCGAGGTTTGACATATAGTTCATATAAATCACGGTGATAAAACGTCCCAGCGCCGTGCCGATGACGCCGCCGAGCAGAGAATAGATAGCCGATTCGATAGAAATTAAGGCGATTTTGTTTCGGGTTGACATTCCGACGGTTGACAAGAGCCCCAGCGTATTGACGCGTTCGCTGAAACTTATTGCAAATACTGCGCGAATCAAAACGACAGAAATGACGGCAACGACGATGACAAGGGTGACAACCACCATTAAGTTGCTGACGTAATCGGGGTCGGTCGGGGAAATTGTTGCTATCAGCGATGAGGCAAAACAGCATATCGCGGTCAACAATGCGGAAGATATGATAATGCTCAAAAGGGTGATTATCGAATGAATTGGTTTTTTGCGTGTTACCGCCCACGCGAGTTTGAGGGTAATCACGGCTTTTTCCTTTCATCAGACACGATTTTTCCGTCTTCGATGCAGATTATTCTGTCGGTTTGGTTGGCGACGTTCATATCGTGGGTTACGATGATTATGGTTTGGTTATATTTTTCGTTCGCTCGGCGGAAGAGTTGCATTATTTCTTCGGTGTTTTTCGAATCTAAATTCCCTGTCGGTTCGTCCGCGAGCAAGATTGCCGGTTGGGTATAAATCGCCCTTGCTATCGCGACGCGCTGTTGCTGACCGCCCGAAAGAAACGGGGGATAGTGAAACTCTTTTTCGGCAATCCCAAGCGTTTTCATTATCTTCACCAATCGTTCATCATCGACCTTCTTGCCGTCGAGTTCGCTCGGGAGAGTGATATTGTCGTGAACGTTCAGCATCGGCAGGAGGTTATATGCCTGATATATCAGCGAAACCGTTCTTCTGCGGTAGAGTGCAAGTTCGTTTTCGCTCATTTCGTGAACGTTCAAGCCGTTTATGCAAACCTTGCCCGAAGTGGGTGTATCAACACCGCCGATGATATGTAAAAGGGTGGATTTTCCGCTTCCCGACGTGCCGACAATAGAGATAAATTCGCCCTTATCAACTTCAAACGAAATTCCGTTTAACGCGGTAACTTCGCTATCAAATTTGCCGTAAACTTTATAAAGAGAATCAACCGATAACATCATAGCAATCATCCTTTCCGATGACAGTATAACATAAAAGAGTCGAACACACAATGCCTACGGCGGTCATTTTCGGATTAAATTTCGCTTTTTTGCTTGATATACATAACACATTATCGGCGATAGGATTGCAAATTATTTCTCGGTATACTCGCGTATCTTGTCGATTGCGCTTTTTTCGAGGCGGGAAACGTAGGAGCGCGAAATATTAAGCATCTGCGCGACATCGCGTTGGGCGTAATGCCGTCCGCTTTTGTTCAGTCCGTACCGTAACATCATTATCTTCTTTTCGCGGTCGGTAAGCACGGTTTTAATCGCTTTGACGATTTTTTCGAGTTTGATTTTCTTGTCGAGAGAATCGACGATATCGTCGGGGGCGGCGATTATTTCGAGATATGTCAACGGGTTTCCGTCTTTATCGATATCGACGGGGTCGTTAATCGAGGTGACCGCTTGGTGCTTCTTCTGCGAACGGAAGTACATAAGTATCTCGTTTTGCAGACATTTTCCTGCGTAGGTCGCAAATTTCGAGCCGTTTTCGATGTTGTAACTGTCGATTGCTTTTATCAGTCCGACCGTGCCCACCGAAACCAAATCGTCTTGGTCGGGGGCGGTGGTGTAATATTTCTTGACGATATGCGCGACAAGGCGTAAATTGTGCTCAATTAGTTTGTTCCTCGCCGCCAAATCTCCGTTTCTCGCTTTTAAAAACAGTTCGCGTTCTTTTTCTTTCGGCAGAGGGGGCGGGAAGGAATGGGTGTCCGACGTGCGAAGAATAAAGCAATAGCATTTTGAAAGTATGTTCAACAAAAAAGACAGCATAAAAATCACCTAAATGTAAGTTTACTGTTTGATTGAGAGTGGGTAAAAAACGGGTTTTAAAAACGGGTTTCGATATTTTTTACCCACTCTGAACCAATATATGCGATGGGTGATTTTTAAATGCTTTATTATTTCGTTTTCTATTGATTTATTCGGTTCTTTTGTGATATAATAGACCGAATATAGATTTTTTACTGTTTGGTTTTCGATGCCAACTCGTCAAGCGTGCCGAAAGTGTAACCGCGCGACTTAAATTCGGTAATTACGTCGTCAAGGATATCGGCGTTGGTCTTGCTTGTCGGGTGGAGAAGCATAACCATTCCGTCATGAAGTTGGGAAAATATTTTTTCCTTTGCTTTTTCGGGATTTGGCTGTTTGTTATTGTCCCAGTCGGCATAAGCGAACGACCAAAAAACAGGGGTATAACCCAATTCCTCGCAAAATTCAAGTGTTTTTGCCGAAAACGAACCCTCGGGCGGACGGAAATATTTAGCCATTTCCAAACCGTAAGTGTCGTAATACAGCGTTTCTAATCTATTTAATTCATTTTTAAAGTCGGCAATATCGGTTATTTTCGACATATCACCGTGACTTGCGGTGTGGTTGCAAACGAGGTGTCCCTCGTCAGCCATTCTTCTTACAACGTCTTCGCTGTTTTTGATAATTCCGGGGAGAATAAAGAACGCCGCCTTTATGTCGTGCGATTTTAAAACGTCAAGCGTTTTTTCGACGTTTTCGTTGCTGTAACCTGCATCAAAGGTGAGATAGATCGTCTTGTCGTCAACGTTGCCGATATAAAGCGCATTTTCAAGTCCTTCTATTTGCTTTCCGCTTAAAATGTTCGGGCGTGTGTTGCTGCCGTTCGTTTTGTAATGCCAGTTTATCTTTTCGCAATCACTTGTTGCCGAAACCGAAAAAACAGACAAAACCGCTATAATCAACAGCACAGCCGTTAACCTTATTGTTTTCATAAAAAACACTCCTTTCACGTTTATTTTATCTTTGATAAGATTTTTATATCCAAACCAAAATTTTGAATTGAAAGTTGGTAAATTATGGTAGTTTGCGTTCCTTTTTCACCGATTTATTCCTCCCCCGACCTTATGAGCGAGCAGGTTGACGAAATGCTCTACGGCGAAGAAGCCGAAATTCTCGAAGAATCGGGCGGATTTTACAAGATTCGCTCTGAATACGGTTATGAGGGTTATATTATTAAACCCAACCTTTTCGAGAAACTTCACGATGCAAACCACGTCGTTATCACTCCTTTTGCCGATTTGCTTTTCGAGGGCAAGAATTATTTTCAACCCCCGATGACGCTTCCGCGCGGTTCAAAGGTTGACATCGGTTTTTCGAAGAAAGAAGACCGTTACGGTTTTGTTGTTTTGCCGAGCAAACGTATTTACTATATGCATAAGAATCACGTTGCTCCCATCGGAATTCCCGAAAGAAGTGAGGACGAAATTCGCGAATCGCTCGTCAACACCGCGAAAGAATATCTGGGCGTTCAATACCGTTGGGGCGGAAGAACCCCGTACGGTATCGACTGTTCGGGACTTATGTTCAACGCCTACCGCTTTAACGGCATTACCATTTGGCGCGATGCCGATTTCGGCAGAAACAACAACCTCCGCGCGATTCACCTTGAAGAAGCAAAGAAGGGCGATATGATATTCTTCCCCGGACACGTTGCGATGTATATCGGTGACGGATTTATCATTCACGCGTCTGCTTCGAGAGGCAAAGTTTCTATCGAAAAACTTGAAGAAAACGTTTGGCTCAGAGAAAATATTAAGTGTGTAGGAACTGCATTTTAATGAACGATATTTTTATTCCGCAAAGCGAAATTGAACGTCAAAAAGAAATAGCAAAGTCGTTGCACCCGATAACGAACGGCAAAAAGGCTTGCGTTATCACATTCGGCTGTCAGCAAAACGAGAACGACAGCGAACTTATGGCAGGTATTTTGGAACTTTGCGGTTACGAGATTACCGATAACAGCGAACTGGCTGAAATGATTATCATCAACACCTGCGCCATTCGCGAACACGCCGAGATTCGCGCTCTTTCCGAGGCAGGTCAGTTCAAGGGAAGAAAGGCGAACAACCGAAACATAAAAATCGGGCTTTGCGGTTGTATGGCGCAACAGTCACACCGCCGTGAGCAGATTTATAAAAGTTATCCCTACGTCGATTTTGTTTTCGGCACGGATATGCACTATAAACTCCCCGAAATCATAAAGACGAGTTTCGAATCGAAAAAACGCGTTAGTTTCATCACCGAAAAGTCGCACGATTGCTTCGGCACGATAAGCGAGGGTATGCCCATTCGCCGCGAAAGTTCTTACAAAGCGTGGGTTCCCGTTATGTATGGTTGCAACAACTTTTGTACCTACTGTGTCGTTCCGTTCGCGCGCGGTCGCGAACGTTCGCGTAACAAAGACGACGTTATCGCCGAGGTAAAATCTCTCGTCGAGAGGGGATATAAGGACATTACTTTGCTCGGTCAGAACGTCAATTCCTACAACGGCGGCTGCGATTTTGCCGATTTATTAGACGCGTGCGCTTCGTTTGACGGTGAATACCGTGTCCGCTTTATGACGAGCCACCCGAAAGACGCGTCGAGCAAGCTTGTTGACGTTATCGCGAACAATAAAAACGTCGCGAAGCATTTTCATCTCCCCGTGCAGTCGGGTTCGAGCCGTGTGCTTAAATTGATGAACCGAAAATACGACCGCGAACAGTATCTCGCCAAGGCGATGGAAATTCGTGAAAAAATCCCTGATATCGCGCTCACTACCGACATAATTTGCGGTTTCCCGACCGAAACCGAAACCGATTTCTCGGACACCATGTCGCTTGTGAAAACCGTCGGGTTCGATATGATTTATACCTTTATTTACTCTCCGCGTGTCGGTACCGTGGCGGCGAAAATGGACGGGCAGATACCGAAAGACGTGTCCAACGCTCGTTTCAAGGCGTTGTCGGATATGGAAAACGACATCGCGCAATCGCTTAACGAAAAGTTTGTCGGCAAGACGTTACGCGTTTTATCCGACGGGGTGAACAAAAACGGTATTCCCTGCGGCAGAAGTACGCAAAATAAGATAGTGACGTTCGATAAAGTTGTTCCTGCGGGCGAGTTTGCCGACGTAACGATAGAAACTGTCGGCGCTTATGCGCTGATGGGCAAAATAAAGTAATTTAAAAACCGAAAGGAAATAAAAAAATGAACGAAAACATGATTAAAGCCATCGAATCCCTCAAAGAAGCACTCGCGCAAAGCGACGAATTAAAGGCATACAACGCCGCAAAAGATGCTTATGATTCCGACGAAACCCTTAAAAAGCAAATCAACGAATATAACGTTCAAGCAAGTATCCTCGAAACCGAAGGCAGAAAGCCCGAAGAAGAACGCGACAGCGCACTCGTTGAAAGCATTTCCGCAAGATTGCGCGACCTTTATGATTCTATCAGCGAAAGCAAGGCGTTGGCAGATATGCGCCAAGCAGAAGCCGCGCTTTCCGAAATCGTAAGCGCAATCAACGACGCTGTTCGCTTCACTATCGAGCCCGAAGCAGCTAATTGTACTCACGATTGCTCTACCTGTGGCGGCTGTCACTAATTATCGCTACGCTCTCAATCGAAAACCGTGTTTTCGATTGGTTTTGTGAGTTCCGTTCGCTCGCGCAGGATTCGTGCGCGTCACTTCGTTCCTTGTCCGAATCCTCGGAACTCATAGGTATATTTTTCAAGGCGCATGTCCTTGAAAAATATGAAATTTTCATTGTATTTGTTTTAAATTTGCGCGTTGAGTTTTAAATGACGTGACGTCTTTATTTGCACAAAACAAATAGCACATTTGTAGGGACAGGCGTCCTCGACTGTCCGTTTCGGTGAAATTCAATTCGACGTTATGTCTGTGAAAACACGCAACAATAGCACATTTGTATGGGCTGGCGAATGGGTCCCCGAAAATGAGGAACGAATTTTTTGGGGTTAATGTCCTTTTCCGCTGTAAAGGTACCAATTAAAAATAACGTGATACAAATGTGTTTCGCAACGGAAAGGGATAAACCCTTTCCCTACAAAAAATTACAGATTTTTATGTTAATTTTGATATGAATTGCGTTATTTTTAGGCGTTGCAACCGGACAGTCGAGGACGCCTGTCCCTACTTTTTAAAAAAACATCACTTTTGTGAAAGCAAAAACATCACGTTCACGAAGTGAACACATAACTGCGCGTTTACGCGCCTACTGGGAGTGAAAATTATGGCATTATCGCCGCTTATGAAGCAATATTTAGAGGTCAAGCAAGAGCACCCCGAATGCATTTTGATGTGCAGAATCGGGGACTTTTACGAGATGTTTTTCGAGGATGCGCAGGTCGCATCGCGCGAACTCGACCTTGTGCTCACGGGAAAGGACTGCGGTTTGGAAGAACGCGCCCCGATGTGCGGTGTGCCTCACCACGCGGCAGACGGATATATCGCGAAACTCGTTTCCCGCGGTTACCGTGTTGCGATTTGCGAACAGATGGAAGACCCTGCAACCGCGAAAGGTCTTGTTAAGCGCGACGTTGTCCGTATCATCACTCCGGGTACGGTGACCGAGGGCGGTTATCTCGACGAAAAGAAAAATAATTACATCTGCGCCGCTTATTGCGATGCATTGGGTTGCGGTATCGCCTTTGCCGACGTTTCGACGGGCGAAATCAACGCGACGGATATTTTGGGCGACAATCTGACGGCGAGAACCGTTTCGGAAGCGGCGGCTTATCTGCCGAGCGAACTTATTGTACCGAGCAGTTTTCCCGAAAATGTCAGTTCGCTTTTCAATTCGCGGTTCAACACTCTTGTCAGCAGTGCCGATGAGTCGGATTTTGACGTCAGGACGGCAATTAACACGGTTAATGAAATCTATGGAAGCAACCCCGAAACCGACAGCGATTACGCGCTTCGTGCCATCGGCGGTTTGCTTTCCTACATAAAGCGCACCCAAAAAATTGATTTGACCTATCTTAAAAAGATAAATTTCTATTCCTGCGATGAATTTATGGGAATAGACACCGCATCGAGAAGGAACCTCGAACTTTCGGAATCGATGCGGACAAAACAGAGAAAGGGCTCTCTCCTTTGGGCGATTGACCGCACGAGAACAAGCGCAGGCGCGCGACTTTTGCGCAGGTGGTTGGAAAAACCGCTTGTGAACGAGAACGCGATTCGTTCGCGTCTTGATGCGGTGAACGAGCTGTACAAAGACGGCGTTTTGCGCGACGAACTGCGCGAGGTTTTAAAGGGTATCACCGATATCGAACGTCTTACCACCCGTCTTGTCTATGGCACCGCGAACGCGCGTGACCTTAAATCGCTCGAAAGAACGATCAAGCTGTTCCCCTCGATAAAAGAACTTATCTGTAACGCGAAAAGCAAGTCGTTAAAGAAGATTGATTCCGAAATCGACACCTTAACAGAGATTGCCGACGCTATCGAAAGCACGATTGCCGAAGAACCTGCCATCACCTTGAAAGAGGGCGGAATCATCAAGCGCGGCTGTAACGCGGCGGTTGACGAACTTTACGAAATGGTGACCAACGGCAAGGCGTGGATTGCCAAGATTGAAGAAATCGAACGCGAAAAGACGGGCATCAAAACCTTGAAAATCGGTTACAACCGCGTATTCGGTTATTATATCGAGGTGTCGAAAAGCAACCTCGACCAAGTGCCCGAGGATTATATCAGACGTCAAACCTTATCGAACGGCGAACGCTTTGTCACCCCCGAACTTAAAGAAACCGAAAGCCGTGTTATCGGCGCGAGGGACAGACTTTACGCCCTCGAATACGAACTTTTTGTGTCGCTCCGCGATTTTGTATTAAAGTCGCTTGACAGAATAAAAATGTCGGCGAACGCGATTGCCGAATTAGACGTTTATTGCTCTAACGCCGAAGTCGCGCGCGAGCAGGGTTACGTTTGTCCCGAAATCGACCGTTCCGACAAAATCATTCTCAAAAACTGCCGTCACCCCGTTGTCGAACGCTTTTTAGACGGTAACTATTTCGTGCCGAACGATTGTTATTTGGATTGTAACTCGAACCGTATGATGCTCATTACGGGACCGAATATGGCAGGTAAATCGACATATATGCGCCAAGTTGCGCTTTGTGTGATTCTTGCCCAAACGGGTTGCTTTATCCCTGCGACAGAGGCGCGAATCGGCATTGTTGACCGCGTTTTCACCCGTGTCGGCGCGTCGGACGACCTCGCGAGCGGTAACTCGACGTTTATGCTTGAAATGAACGAGGTTGCCGATATCCTTAAAAATGCAACCAAAAATTCGCTTATTATATACGACGAAATCGGCAGAGGTACGAGCACCTACGACGGTATGAGTATCGCGCGTGCGGTTGTCGAATACACCGCCAAGAAGATTGGCGCGAAAACGCTTTTTGCAACGCACTACCACGAATTGACTGCGCTTGAAGGCGAAACCGACGGCGTGGTGAACTATAACATCGCGGCGAAAAAGCGCGGTAACGACGTTGTTTTCTTGCGAAAGATAATCAAGGGCGCGGCAGACGACAGTTACGGTATCGAGGTTGCCCACCTTGCAGGCGTGCCCGAAGTGGTTGTCAACAGGGCAAAACAGGTTCTTGCAACTTTGACCGAAAACGACGCAAGACCGATAATAAAGGCGAAAAAAGAAGATGATAACATCAGTTTCGAAGCATTGAACGAGGCGAGAGTTATCGACAGAATCAAGAATATAGACATCAACACCTTAACCCCCTACGAAGCGATAACGCTTTTGTACGAACTCAAAAAGGAGCTTGACTGATATTGGGAATTATCAACATACTTGACGCCCAAACGGCGAATCTTATCGCCGCGGGTGAAGTGGTGGAAAGACCTTCTTCCGCCACGAAAGAATTGCTTGAAAATTCAATAGATGCTCACGCTGAAAACATCACTTTGGAGATAAAAAGCGGCGGACGTGTTTTGATTCGAGTCACCGACGACGGACACGGTTTTTTGCGCGAAGATATCCCGAAAGCGCTTTTGCGCCACGCGACGAGCAAGATAGAATGCGGTGACGATATTAACGGCATCCGTTCGCTCGGTTTTCGCGGCGAGGCGTTGGCGGCAATCGGCTCGGTTTCGCGACTTGAAATCGTGACAAAGCACAGAAACGAATCTATCGGCACTCGATTGACGGCAGACGAGAACGGAATTATTATGGAAGACGTCGGTTGCCCCGACGGCACGACCGTTTCGATGCGCGATATCTTTTATAATACCCCTGCACGTCAAAAATTCCTTAAAAAAGACGGAACCGAGGCGGCTTCCTGCGTTGCCGCTGCCGAACGGCTTGCGCTTTCGCACCCCGAAATTTCTTTCACCGTTATATGCGACGGCGAACGCAAGTTTATGACATCGGGCGACGGCGACCTTTATCCTGCCGTTTATTCGGTTTTCGGTCGCGAGTTTGCAAAGAGCTTGATTTCCGTCGAATATGAACTCGGCGGTGTTGCGGTTAAGGGTTTTGTTTCCTCTCCCGATGCGGTTAGGGGAAGCCGCGCGATGCAGACGATGTTCGTCAACGGCAGATACGTCAAGAGCAAAACCGTTCAAGCCGCGATTGAAGAAGCAT
>JAGBUH010000076.1 GCA_017630915.1 Clostridia bacterium | reverse complement strand
GTGTGGAAAAGATGTAAAAGGATTGATTCAGATGCCGTTTTCAAGACATTGGATTATGCATATTGAAGCATGTTTAAAGATAAGAGATAAACGGTTATCTATTAAGTAAATTTCAATTTATCAATGAGAAGTACGGTAATTTTTATCCCAAAGTTCGATTTCCATGCTTTCAAGGGTAAAAACAACCTTAAAATGCAAAAAAACGCAGAATTGGAACAAATAATTGTATCCTTTTCTGCGTTATTTTTTGTTTAAGAACGGCCCAAAGAGGCGTAAATGTAGCTTTGTGAATTGGAATTTACTTCTTCAAAATCTTTTTGCACCAAGTGCGTCTATTGCATTTTGGACACTTCAAGTACCGAGTCGTTCCTCTATGCATCGCATTAAGTGCCTGCATATAGGTAGGCACAATTTCGTGACCGCAATTTTGGCACTTGTAAGCACCCACACTGACCTCAAGCTTTAATGCATAGAAGCAGGGGGTCAGGAAGACCACGCAGAGCGTAAATATTGCAACGAGCATCCAAGGGCCCTCGGGCATAAAAAATGCGACGATCGCGATACCTCCAATCAATCCAATGATACTCACTGTCATGATTGACCACATTGCATTCCAAATAGTTTTGTTTTTCTTTTCTAATTCCTTTGCCATTTCAAGCAAAAGCTGTTCGTTTTTCTGGTTGTTGTTTTCCACATTGATTTCCTCCCCACTTAATAATTCGTTTACACTGATGCTGAGAATATCACAGAGTTCGAGCATGATCGAGGAATCGGGCATTGCGATGCCTCGTTCCCACTTTGATACGGCTTTATCGGTGATACCGAGTTTTTCTGCCAACTGCATTTGCGTTAAGCCTTTCTGCTTTCTGCAATCGGCAATAAATTTTCCTATCTTAATTTGATCCATAGACGACCTCCTTTCGCATACAGTATAACAGCTATTTTAAAAAAGTACACATACCGTTGGTTTAGTGAGGAGAAGTAAACCAACGGTAGAGTAAAAATTCGGTGTTAATATTACGAGAAGTTGTGTTTTTTATTATTTGTCAAAAATTTCCGACCGATAAGCAGTCCCATTGTAATCTCGGCAACAGTCCAACCTGTTTCGATACAGCAGGGCCCCCAACCTACGTCGTGTGGAATACCGACGTATTCAAGTCGGTCGAGGTCGATACCGCGACACCACGCGCCGTCGGTCATATCGTCGTCGCTTACGATTTGAGATTTGATAAAGAACTCGGCGATTTCTTTAAACGCATCTAAAAAACGTTGTTCGTCGGTTACATGATACGCGAAAGCGAATCCGAGAGGCAACCAGTTGACCGAATAGAGCAAATCGGCAACGGCATCGCCGTTTTTGGAGAGAAGCGAACATTCACCGTCGGCGTTGTTAAAGCAGACCGCTTTATATCCCGTGTCCCATTCGGCATAGCCGTTTGATATATGTTTGCATTTTTGCAAATCCAAAAATACGCGGTTTAGCATATCGTAATGCTTTTTCTCGCCCGTTGTCTTATAGAGCAGGGCAAGAGGGAAGACAAGGCGGCAAAGTTCGCTCGTTTCGCTGTGTTCGCGAACCGTGTCGGGATAAAGCGACATAAGCGTTTCCAAACCCTTGATGCCGACTTCTTTATATTCTTTCTTTTTGGTGGTTAAATAACCCAAAAGCAATGACGCGCTGTACCATGCGTTATAATGCGCGCTCGCATACCCGTGCTCGTCGTTTTTAAGGTCGTAAATGCTTTTTCCCGACCTTAAATATTCCAAAACGTCGGTACGCGCAGGACGTAAACCGTCCTTGCAGGTGGTCTTGCAGAGGAAATCAAGCGCTTCGCAGGCGTTGTCTAAATACTTGTCGGAATAACCGAGATAGGAATACAAAAGCGAGGGAATAATCGCACGTGCGACGTCGTCTTGATAGCAAACCTCCCACGCCTCCTCTGTCCAACGAACCATGCCCTTGTATTCGCCGTCGTGAACCGTCAGCGGACCGTAACAGAGGGAATACATCTTTTCAGCGCGGGAAACAAGTTGCTCGTCTTCCGAAAAGAGAAATGCGCCTGCCGTTTCGCCGACACAGTCGGTTCGTATTATGTCCGACCGAATACGTCTTCCGTCGGGGTGAATGTTGTGACTTGCGCCTTCATAGACGCCTTTTGAACCGTCTTCGGTCACCAAATAATTGCAAAGCAGATGCAACGCCTTGTTTATACAGTTGTCAAGCTCATCGGCAAATTTTTGATTCAACGTCTTTTTTGTCGTGAGCGCATTTTCGGGAAAATAAGAGGGTGGGTTGATGTTCAAAAATTCGCAGATATAGTTCACCAACGAGTCCCAGCGGCTTTTTGGCGCAAACGCCGCTTTAAGATAATCGCAGAAGCGGAAACACGCCGTAAGTATGTTATCATACCTGAACAACGCGATATCGCCCTTTTCGATTTCTTCTTTGGCAGCGCCCAAATTGTCGTGCGCGGGGGTGTGCTTGTGATAATACATCAAAGGGATAGTGTCAGGCATCAAAAAGTGCGGCTTGATGTATTGATTATAATGCGAATCCAACAGGTCGCCCGTTTTTATTTTGTCGGTGACGTCATCGCAAGCGACAAGACGGTTTGAAAAAATGCGAATCGGTTGCGCCGAATAAACACATCTGAAACTGTTGACAAATTCAAGAAAAATTTTCTTGTCGCCGTCGGCGAATTTTTCGAGTTTTTTTCGTAAAACCGCCTTGAAAATCAACGCTTTTTCCGAAACTCCGCCGAGTATGGCGATAGAATCGTATTGAGATAAATCGGCGTTTTCCGCCGATGTTGTATCAAGAATGTCGCAATTATTATTTTGTGATAAAAGACGCGATAAGTCGCTTTCTCGGTCTGAAATAATAAGTAGTTTCATAAGTGATTCCCTAACAAAACTTCAAAATATATTCTTCGGCGGAGCGTACACCGTCGATAGCGGCAGAGATGATTCCGCCTGCATAACCTGCGC
>JAGBUH010000075.1 GCA_017630915.1 Clostridia bacterium | reverse complement strand
CGATTTCCTGCATTTCGGCTTCACTCGTCAACGTTTCCGCCAAAAAAGGCGATATCGACTATGACGGCGAATTAACGTCGGTGGATTATTTGCTGCTCAAACGCATTTGTTTTGGCTCTTATATTCCTAACGAAGACGAATTCAGACTCGCCGATATCGACAACGACGGAGAATTAACGTCTTTTGATTATTTGCTTCTTAAACGCGCTTGCTTCGGCACGTACATTATTCCCAAAGATGAAGTGCCCGAACCTGTTGAAGAGGTATTGTTCGATTCTTCGTATATGAAGAATTATCAATCACCGTTTCTTCAAAACTACGCGCCTTTTGCACTCTACGACACAACTTTATTTTCAAGCACGGTGATAACCGAAATTTCTTTCCCGTTCCATAGCCTTGCAAGTGGCTACAATACTGACAGTGACGGACTTTATATGCCGATATACGTTATAAAGACTGACCTTTCTTCCAAAATGGAAGATTGCACCGTTAGCAACGGCAAAAAGATAGTGCTTGATTTCACGGGTAAGCTTGACGGTGTCAAACAAGGTGATTGGATAACTGCATCGGGGCTTAACATAACGGTAGGTTCAGACGAAACTCTCGCTTTCGGTGACGAAAGTATGGCGGTTCTGCCGATGTTTCTTCGTGATGACGGCACACACGGATTCTGGAACCGCGTTTTCACAACACAAGGCAAAAACAATCACTCGCTTATTTTTAAGATAAAGGGTTATAACAATAAAACCTCGTCGACTCCTTCGTTAGATGACGGAATAAATGCCATTTCCTTCCTTGGCGACAGCATTTCGACGTATTCTAATTGGTCGAATAATACTTCTCACAACTCCACAATCGGAAACAATGCCGTTTGGTATCCCAACACCAACTACACGGGCGCGAACCTTACGGTCGAAAATACTTGGTGGTACAAAACCGCTGCCGCACTTGACTATCAAATTTGTGTTAACAACTCTTGGTCGGGCTCTAAGGTAACCAACGTGACAACCTACAACACCCGCAGCAGAAACCTTCACAACACATCGTCGAATATTTCTCCCGATATCGTGGTGATATTGATGGGCATTAACGATTGCTCGTCGGAAACCGCCATCGGTACTTTTGACGGAACGGGCACACCGCCTGCTACGCCCGTCACATTCAGCGATGCCTACGGCAGATTGATTAAAAATATACAGGACACCTACAAAGGCGTCGAAATATACTGTTGCACAGTGCTTACGGACGAAAAACGAAGTGCCTCGGATAACGAAAACGAATACAATGCCGTAATTCGTACCGTCGCAACCAATATGGGCGCAACCGTTATTGATTTGTATGCAAACACAGGAATAACCGCAAGCAACATAACATCATACACCGTGGATAAGCTCCATCCTAACGCCTCGGGTATGCAGCTGATTTCGAACGTCGTTGTAAATACGATAAATAACTGAACATGATTATTGAAGGATTACAAAAATTAACCTTACTTGACTTCCCCGGTCACGTCGCGTGTACCTTTTTCGCGCACGGTTGTAACCTCCGCTGTCCGTTTTGTCACAACGCGGGGTTAGTGGTACGAAAGCCGTCTAATATTATAAATATGGAAGAAATTTCGGACTTCCTAAAAAAACGCCATGGAATACTTGACGGCGTATGTTTGACAGGCGGCGAGCCGTTGGCGCAAAAGGATGCGATTGAGTTCTTACGTTTTTTACGTTCGTTTGGATACAAAACCAAACTCGACACAAACGGTTTTTATCCCGAAAGGTTAAAAGAAATCATCGACGAGGGGCTTGTAGATTATATCGCAATGGACATAAAATCCTCTCCCGAAAACTATGCTCTCGCGGTTGGCGTTGAAGGGATTGACATTTCCACGATGATGCAAAGTGTCGAGATAATCAAGTCGTCGGGCGTTGATTATGAATTCCGCACAACCGCCGTCAAGGGACTACATCTTGTGTCCGATTTCGAGAGAATCGGGATTTGGTTAGACGGCGCGAAACGTTATTTTATACAACAGTTCATCGATTCGGGCGACCTTATTTCGCAAGGGTACGACGCCTTTTCGAAAGAGGAAACCGAGGAAATCCTTGCGGCAGTAAGGAAACACATTCCTAACGCAGAAATACGCGGTTTATAGCGAGTGGAAAAAATATCCATAATTCGACACAACATATTGTGCAAACTAACAAAACCACAATATGTTGTGTTTTTCTATTGACAAGCACTCTATATTATGGTATGCTCTATATTGCCGATGAGCACGAAATAAAAATAGATTTTTTGATATAGAAAGGTAACAGATTATGTATCAGGTTGTTAAAAGGAATGGCAAAACTGCTGAATTCGACATTAAAAAGATAGCTGCCGCGCTCGAAAAAGCGTTCGAGGCTTGCGAAAGACCTACTCACCCCAGCGTTATTGATTTCCTCGCACTCAAAGTTACCTCGGATTTTGAAAGCAAAATCAAAGACGGTTACATTGCAGTCGAAGATATTCAGGACTCTGCCGAAAGCGTTCTCGCACAAGCGGGTTATGCGGATGTTGCGAAAGCATACATTCTATACCGCCGTCAAAGAGAAAAGCTCCGTAATATGAAATCCACCATGCTTGACTATAAGGCATTGGTTGATAAATACGTTAAGAACGTTGACTGGCGCGTTAAGGAAAACAGTACCGTTACCTATTCGGTAGGCGGTCTTATCCTCTCTAACTCGGGTGCTATCACCGCGCATTACTGGCTCTCCGAAATCTACGACGACGAAATCGCGAATGCACACCGTAATTCCGATATCCACCTCCACGACCTCTCGATGCTCACCGGTTACTGTGCAGGTTGGTCGCTTAAACAACTCATCCAAGAGGGTTTGGGCGGTGTTCCCGGAAAAATCACCTCTTCTCCTGCAAGCCACCTTGCTACGCTTTGCAACCAAATGGTTAACTTCTTGGGTATTATGCAAAACGAATGGGCAGGCGCGCAAGCATTCTCGTCTTTCGACACCTACCTCGCTCCTTTCGTAAAGGTTGACAATCTTTCTTACGACCAAGTTAAGAAGTGCATCGAATCCTTTATCTACGGTGTAAATACTCCTTCGCGTTGGGGTACCCAAGCACCCTTCTCGAACATCACGCTTGACTGGACCGTTCCCGATGACCTTGCAGAACTCAACTGCATCGTCGGCGGCAAGGAAATGGACTTCAAGTATAAAGACTGTAAAAAAGAAATGGATATGATCAACCGCGCATTCATCGAAATCATGATTGAAGGCGATGCAAACGGCAGAGGTTTCCAATATCCTATTCCTACATACTCCATCACTGCTGACTTTGACTGGTCGGAAACCGAAAACAACAAGTTGTTGTTCGAAATGACCAGCAAATACGGTACTCCCTACTTCTCCAACTACGTTAACAGCGATATGGAACCCAGCGACGTTCGTTCGATGTGTTGCAGACTCCGTCTTGACCTTCGCGAACTCCGTAAAAAGTCGGGCGGTTTCTTCGGAAGCGGCGAAAGCACCGGTTCTATCGGCGTTGTTACCATCAATATGCCCCGTATCGCATATCTCGCTACAAACGAAGAAGATTTCATGAAGCGTCTTGATCACCTCATGGATATCGCTGCCCGTTCGCTTAAAGTTAAGAGAACCATTATCACCAAGCTTCTTGAAGAAGGTCTTTACCCCTACACCAAGCGTTACCTCGGTTCGTTCGACAACCACTTCTCTACCATCGGTCTTGTAGGTATGAACGAAGCAGGTCTTAACGCAAAATGGATTCGCAAGGATATGTCGCACGTCGAAACACAAGAATTCACCAAGCGTGTTCTTAACCACATGCGTGACAGACTTTCCGATTACCAAGAAAAATACGGCGACCTTTATAACCTCGAAGCAACTCCTGCGGAATCTACCTCCTACCGTCTTGCTAAGCACGACGTAAGCCGTTATCCCAGCATCATCACCGCTAACGAAAACGGCACTCCCTACTACACCAACTCCTCTAACCTTCCCGTTGGTTATACCGACGATATCTTCGAAGCACTTGCTATCCAAGACGATATCCAAACCCTTTACACCTCGGGTACGGTATTCCACGCATTCCTCGGCGAAAAACTCCCCGACTGGAAAGCGGCGGCTAACTTGGTTCGCAAGATTGCCGAAAACCACAGACTTCCCTATTATTCCATCTCGCATACCTATTCGGTATGTAAGAACCACGGTTATATCGCAGGTGAACACTTTACCTGTCCCGAATGCGGCGAAAATGCCGAAGTTTACTCCCGTATCACAGGTTACTACCGTCCCGTTCAAAACTGGAACGACGGTAAGGCACAAGAATACAAAGACCGTGTACAATACGACGTTATCAACAAGAACGAAGTTCACGTAAAAACCGAAAAGAATGAAGAAGTTTGCGATTGCAACGCCGACGTTGGCGAAACACTTCTCTTCGCCACCAAAACCTGCCCCAACTGCCGTATCGCCGCTTCCTTGCTCGACAAGGCGAACATCAGTTACCGCAAGGTTTATGTCGAAGACGAACCCGAACTTGCAAAGCAACTCGGTTTGAAACAAGCACCTACTCTTGTAGTCGGCAACGAAAAAATCGTTAACGTTTCGAACATCAAGAAGTATCTCGGCAACTAATTAAAGTTTAAAACATCAAAACAAACCCCCGAAGCACTTTTCGGGGGTTTGTAAATGAGGTATAAAATATGAATCACGATATTATTGTTATCGGCGCAGGGCCTGCGGGTCTGACAGCCGCGATATATGCGTTGCGCTCGAACAAGAGCGTTCTTATTCTCGAAAAATCGAGTTTCGGCGGACAGATGACCTTCTCTCCGAAAATTGAAAATTACCCCGGTTTCGTTTCGGTTTCAGGAACAGAACTTGCCGATTCGCTTGTTGAACAGGCGCTTTCGCAAGGCGCGGAAGTCGAACTTGAAGAAGTTTTGTCGATTTCCGTCAACGAAGACGGTTCGAAAACCGTAACCACCGATTGCGGAGAACATACTGCAAACGCGGTTATCATCGCGACAGGCGCGAAGCACCGTCTGTTAGGTGTTAAGGGCGAAACCGACCTTATCGGCAACGGTATCTCCTTCTGCGCGGTTTGCGACGGCGCGTTCCATGCAGGTAAAAACGTCGCGGTTATAGGCGGCGGCAACTCGGCTCTTCAAGAAGCGATTTTGCTTTCCGAGGTTTGCACGAGTGTAACAGTTATCCAAAACCTTGATAACTTCACGGGGGAAACACGTCTTGCAGAGTCGCTTATGGCGAAAGAAAACGTCAGCGCAATTTTCGGAACGGTTGTTACCGAATTTTTAAGTGAAAATGGCGAACTTGTCGGACTTATTGCAAAGAATGTTGCAGACGGAACCGAAAAGAGAATGGATTTCGAAGGCGTGTTCGTCGCAATCGGACTTGCGCCCGACACCAAAATCGCCGACGGACTTGCCGAACGCGATAAGTGGGGTTACATCGTATCCGACGAAAAGTGCTTAACCTTCACAGACGGCATCTTCGTCGCAGGTGACTGCCGTACAAAAGGCGTTCGCCAGATTGCAACCGCAGTTGCAGACGGCGCGACCTCGGCGTTGGCGGCTATTGCATATCTTGACAAGCGTTAAATAAAAATTCGAATAAAGAAATCGAGCTTCGGTAAAATTGAAGCTCGATTTTTTGTTTTTTTATGATTTGTTTTTTTACGCTTTGTACGTACCGAAAGCGATTCTCTTGACAAGCAGATAGTCGGTAGAATCAATTATGCCGTCGGCGTTGACGTCGGCGCGTAAAGTTTCGTTTTCCGAAAGTTCATAGGTCTTGAAACAAGCGCGTTTTACGAGCAGATAGTCAATCGAATCGACCGATTTATCGTCGTTGACGTCGCCTAACATAATTTCGGGAGTGTAATCGGTTTCTTCGCCGTAAATCTCAATTTCATTCAAAAATACAAAACTGCCGTTAAGCGCAAACTCAACTTTGACGTATCTTGCAATACCCTCGATTTTCGATTCGTTCCAATAAGCAACGTTTTCGATTTGCAATATCGACATATCGGTCGCTTCGGTAAATTCGGTTCCGTCGTTCGAGAGATAGACCTTAACCGCTTTGGGCGGTAAAATAGCCGCGCCGACATTATTGATCATATTGATTTTCACATTTGAAAGCGAGTAATATTTGCCCAAATCGATGACAACCGAGCCGATGCCATCAGGGGCGTTGACCGTACTCGCGTCGGCGTCCTTGTTATAATAGAATGCGAACCAGTTGTTATCGTAAGTAAGCGTTGAAGTCGCGCTTCCGTCGGTGAGGTTTGCGGTATATGTGCTGTATCCAATACCGTTGCCCGAAATTTCATACTTCTTGCCAAACGCGATATTGCTGTGTTCGGGGGATTCGGTTCCTTCGGACTTCTGCCAGACGGCGTAGAGAGTTGTATCTTCATCGGTTTCAAAAGAATCGCCTGCGCGGTAGGTTGCCGACGTTGCATCGGATAACGATGACCAGCCGAGAAATTCATAGCCCTCTCGCGTGGGAACGTCGGTAGCGAGAGTGAGCGCGGTGCCCGAAACTTTCGGTTGCGAGGTAACACCGCCCTTGCCTCCGTTTGCGTTCAAAAGAATAGTATAAACGGGGGTGCTTCCGCCAACAGTAAAATATGCTTCTTTCATAACCATCGCGGTAACCGAGCTTGTTTTCGTACTACCCGAAGTCGCGTGGTGATTTTCGGCATTGACAAAGATGATATAGGTATAATTACCTGCCGAAAGTGTATCAATCAAAAGTTTGTTATCGATGTTACTGTCTTCCAATACATAACGGTTTCCGCTTATCGAATCGTTACCGCCCGTCGCGACAGAGCCGTTAACGTCAAAACCGTTCAAGGCATAAGCCGAGATACCGGTTATTTTGTTGTAATCGGATTTAGCAGTACCTTTTATTGTAAATAAATCTCCGATTGCGATATTTTGCGGAGCATTCGCGCCCTCAACGCGCACGTCGTCAAAACGTTCGCGGAGAAACTCGGTGTCACCTGCATAAACATAAGCAGGGGTTGTTCCGTAGGTGATGATACGGTACCAATATTCGCCCTTGTCGTTAAGATAAAGTGCGTAAGCCGTCACTTCTTGACCTTGGGGAATTGTTGCGATAACAGTAGATTCGCTGTTTGTTTCGGTTTTGCAGGGGTAACTGTACGCTTTCGTGCTTTGGGTGAATTTAATGTCGCAATAAGAGGGATAATAGGTGCATTTATTGATATAGGTTGCACTCGCTTTTTCGTAAGCGGCACGGGAAGATGCGGTGATATTCGAAAGTGCCGTACTGTTATAAAGCGAAGCCAAACCTTTAAGACCTAATTGACGGTCAAGGATATAATAACCTGCATCTATGCCTGTGGTGATTGTCTTAAAACTGCCCCAATAGTTCCAAACGTTATATGTAATACCTGTAACCGTCTTCATAAAAGTATTAAAGGTATTTGACGTATTGTTGCCCGATCCGATAAGTTGGCAACCCCAAGACCAAGCGTCTCCGCCCGATTCGGCTATTGACGAGGTACGGGTATGTATATTTATACCGCTCGCGGTATTGACAAGGCCGTTAGGATTGGAAGGAGGAGTATAATACCCCTTGTTTGTGATAATCTGCAACGCGCCGTATTTGCTTTGATGGTTCCAAGTTTTTACCTTGTAAATGCCGTCCAAAAGTGTGGTTTGACCGTCACTTGCACCGCCCGATGTTGCTTTCGGTTGACTCGGTATGGATGAACTGTTTTCATCGTAAAAAACGATGCTGTATGTTCCGTTTACCTTCTTAATAACAATAGAAACCGCTTGGTTTCTTATATTGCTCGCGCTTGCAGAATATGAGCCGACAGCGTAGTTATCCGAACCGCCTTCAAACATAAAAATCGCCGATTTTCCGTTATCAAGCGCGGTCACGATATCGGGATTTGCCGACAGATAATATTTCATCATCATATCGATATATTCGCGCTGTGTTGTGTTCGAAATAAACGACGAACAGGTCAAATTGTCAAAAGCCGTGTCCGCCGAAACCTGATTCATCGGCATCACAACAAACACCGAAATAATCATCGTAAATGCCAAAATAACACTTAAAATTCTTTGTTTCATACACTTCTCCGTTTATTGCTTATTAAAAATAATTATACTACAAAAACCGAAAATTGTCAAACAAAAAACGCGCATCGGTTCCGTCGCAAAACAAAAACACCCCGACGTTTTATTCCGTCGGGGTGAAGTTCTGTTAAATTATAACGTTGTTTTAGCTTTAAGCATTTCCTTGCATTCTTCCCAAGAACCTTCTACGAATGCGTTTTTGTAAATACGGATTGCCATGTTATTGTTTATAAATATCATAACAACATCGTTTTTTTCTTTTATTTTCTTTATATTTTCGTATTTGTGTTTTGAAACCGAAGAATGGTCGGTAATGATTATCTCTTCATCTGCGAACTCTACCGTTCGAATCCATTCGGTAACGCCGTATGTTTTTGAATACAATTTATATCTGCGTGAAATCACCACAAAACGCTCGAAGAACAATTTATAAACAGACAAAAGCAGAAAAATGATTGCAATATACCAGTTGATCCAATCACCGCCGTAAATCGAATAGAGAACCACCTGACATAATCCGCATAATCCCACAAAACACCAGAGAATGAACAAAATAATATTTGCGGTGCCATGAAGATAAAATTCTTTTGCCCAAGACATCATTTTTTCTTTGTTTACTTTAAATTCGTTTTTCATTGTTAGAATCCTTTCTGCGTTTTTTACTCGGTTTGCACATTTTCATTATAACATAAATACGGCAGAGGTTACAATCCCTTTGCCGTATTTTTTAAATATTATTTACGCTTATTAAGATTTAAGATTGTGCTTCGACAACGGTTATATTAGCGACCGAAAAGCCGGTTTGTTCATAAACGATATCGGTGATTTGGGTTAATGTTTCGGGTTGGAGATTGCTTTGGTTGACAATCACCGAGCAACTTTCACCGCTGATTACGGCAACACAGTTACCGATACCTTTTGCCTTAACAAGTGTTTCGATATTTGCTTCCACACTCATATCGTCGGCAATATCGGCAATCGAATCAAGTGCTTCTTCTTTTGCATCGGGCAGGGTATCGGGGTTTGATGCAATTTCGCGAAGAACTTCAAGTGCGCTGTCTCTGACTTGGGTGCGGTTGATTATCGCCATAGCGAAGAAATCTTCGGCAGTTTCGGGATTTTCATTAACGTCTTCGTCGGTATTTGCAACTTCATCGTTTTCTCCTGAAAGGCTTGAATCGACAAGCAGCGTATTACCGAGCACTTTATTTCCCTCTTCCCCTGCTACGTCTTGGCTGTTATTATTAACAAGCGCACTTACAAACACCGCAACGCAAACGAGCATAACACAGCCGACGGTTATAAACGCTTTTGTGCCGATAAAGTTTTTCCATTCAATATTCGACAGTTTTTCTTTCCATTGGTTGACTTTTTGTTTGATATCCATAGTTCCTCCGTATATGTAATTTTTTTATTTAGGTTTGAACGCTTATGCGATTGCTCGCGATATCAAAAATCGCACACATAAGTTCTATTATTCGGTATTGTGTTTCATAAGATGCACCTTTACAAACAACGGCAACTCCGTAGACTTTCGGCATCGTTTCTTCAATAAGGATAGGTTCTTCGCCTTTGCCGTTATCTGCGAGTACAATGGTTTTCTCGGTTTCTTTTGACGCACTTTCTTCCCTAACATGCTGGTCGGTTGCATAAACGTAACGGTAACCACGTTCTAATGTAACAAACACCGCACAACTATCCACCTCGGGCAATTCGCATATAAGGTTTGTCGCCTTCTGTTCAAGCAAGGCGCAATACTCCGCCGAGGTTAATGTGTCATTGACCGCCACAACCTCGCTTTCGGGTTCGGTCTTCGGTAACATGAGCAAAACAATCCCTGCCAAAAGCCCCATAGCCACAAAACCGAAACCTTTTTTGCCGAAAAGACTTTTTATCTTCTCACGTATCATCTCGGCTTTCAACCACCGTCACCTCGCCTCCGAGAACACCTATAAGGTACTCCTTTGCAGTTTCTGCTCTATTCATGTCTTCCTGCCTTAACGTAACACAAATACTTTCGATTACAGGTTCTTCTTTCTCCCAATCTATCTTTATGTCGGTAGATACCGTATTTATACCGAATCTTTGAAAAACAATCTGAGAAATATAGTCTTCCGCCCGATTTTCCGCCATGTCGCTTGCAAGTAAATGTAATTCGGGCGTTTTTTGTGAT
>JAGBUH010000074.1 GCA_017630915.1 Clostridia bacterium | reverse complement strand
CAAGAATATAGTTCTTTTTGCGGTTGTGCTCTGTGTTATTTGATACATTTTTCACGGCACTTTCGGTCGCTTTGTATTTGCAAACACCCTTGTTTGAAATCAAAATAATATGCTCTTTTCTATCACTCCAACCGTTTACCTGCTTGTAATGACCAAAAATAAGGTTTACAAGTGTATCAACCGTTTCATCACACGATACGTTTTCGTGAAACACCTGCTTGTCGGTGTATTTTGAGATATGAAATCTGTCGGACTTTTTCTCGATTACTATTTTTTTGAAAGGTTCGGACTTGTTAACGGCATTACTCGCGATGATTTTTGTAGCACCGTCGTCGATAATTTGAGTGATATATTTCTTGAAATTTTGCATATCCATTTTCCTTTCAATTATTGCCTGTTGCAATTATAACACAAAAATATGCTTTTGTCATTAAGTAATGTATAAAAACTTTGGGTATTCTCTTGACAAGTTTATGTAAGGGTGATATAATCATAAAAAATATATTAAACCGTTGAAGCGGAGATAACGGCGAAATATGCCTTTACAGAGAGTCTGTGGTGCTGAGAGTCAGATAAGAAACAGTTCGTCAAATGGACCGCTGAGGGTGCAGTCAAATGCGCGTTTTGCGCAAAGTATTCTGCAACGTGTTGACATACGTCAGTTGTCGCGGATATGTAGTATCCTTTAAGCGCACGGAATAACCGTGAATTCAAGGTGGCACCGCGGATAAGTATTTATTCGTCCTTGACAGATAATATTATTCTGTCAAGGCGTTTTTTGTTTTGATAGAGCAAAAATGGGGGAAATTATGTATTTAATGACAAGACGATGGCGACTTTTGAAGTCACATCAATCTAATTGAATTTTTAATATCAGAATGGAGAAATTATAATGCAATACAACGGAATTGAATTTGATACATATTTTAAAAATTACCCCGATAAAGACGGTTTTTTCGGAAAATACGGCGGTTCGTATATTTCCGATGAACTTCAAAAAGCATTGAACGAAATTACCGAGGCTTATTTTACGATTTGTAAGTCGAGAAAGTTCATCAACGAACTTCGCCGAATTCGTAAGGAATTTCAAGGCAGACCTACCCCGATAACTCACCTTGAACGCCTTTCCAACTCGCTCGGTAATGTTCAACTTTATGCAAAGCGTGAAGACCTTAACCACACCGGCGCGCATAAATTGAATCACTGTATGGGTGAAGCTCTTCTTGCTAAGTATATGGGCAAGAAGAAGGTTATCGCCGAAACCGGTGCAGGTCAACACGGCGTTGCATTGGCTACTGCTGCGGCGTATTTCGGCTTGGAATGTGATATTTACATGGGTAGTGTGGATATTATGAAACAAGCTCCCAATGTCGCAAGAATGAAGATTCTTGGCGCGAATGTTATTGAGGTTACTCATGGTCTTGCAACCCTTAAAGAAGCGGTTGACGCCGCTTTCGAGGCGTATGCAAGGGAATATAAAGATGCAATCTATTGCATCGGCTCTGTCCTCGGTCCGCATCCGTTTCCGTTAATGGTTCGTGATTTCCAAAGTATCGTCGGTATCGAAGCGAGAGAACAGTTTATCGAAATGACGGGTGAGCTTCCCGATGCGGTTGTTGCTTGTGTCGGCGGCGGTTCTAACGCGATGGGTACTTTTGCGGGATTTTTAAATGACCCCGTAGATATTTACGGTGTTGAACCTCTCGGTCGCGGTACAGCATTGGGAGACCACGCTGCAAGCTTGACCTACGGAACCGAGGGCATTATGCACGGATTTAACAGCATTATGCTCAAAGACGAAAACGGCGAACCTGCGCCCGTTTATTCGGTTGCAAGCGGTCTTGACTATCCTTCGTCGGGCCCCGAACACGCTTTCTTGCACGACCTCGGCAGAGTTAAGTATGACGTTATTTCCGACGACGAAACGATTGACGCGTTCTTCACTCTTTCTCGTCTTGAAGGTATCATTCCTGCGATTGAAAGCTCACACGCCGTTGCTTACGGTATGAAACTTGCCAAAACGATGGGTAGGGGCTCTGTTCTTATCACCCTTTCAGGCAGAGGCGATAAGGATATGGACTATATCATCGAAAACTACGGCATAAGATAAAATGACGAGAGTTAAAAAGATTATACTTGTCCTGCTTATTATAATCTTCGCCTTTGTCTTTGCATATAGCGGTTTTGTGCTTTTGCGTGAATATACAATGCGCGAAAGGGATAGCAAGACGTTTGACGATTTGGCTGATTTGGTTATGCTCCCCGAAGTGAGTGAAGAACCGTCAAATGATATTTCGTCAAGCGAATCAAACTCTGATAAAACCGATTTGAATAACGAACCGAACGATGTAAGCAATGCCGAACCCGTTGTTGTGCATAAACGAAATCTTGAACCTATAATATCCAAAAACAGCGATTGCCTCGGCTGGATTTATGTTGAAGACAGTGCGGTCGATTATCCCGTGATGCACACTCCAAACGAACCGGAAAAGTATATCAATTTGAGTTTCGATTGGAAATACAGCGCATACGGCGTTCCGTTTATGGATTATCGTTGTACCGAAAATTGCGACAATATTGTCATATACGGTCACAATATGAAAGACGGTTCAATGTTTGCAACCGTGGTGCAGTATATGGATGAAGACTTTTTCTTTTCTCATCCGAAAATTGAGTTTGAAACGGTTGACGGTTGCAAAACCTATTCGGTTTTTGCTATTGTTTCGCTAAAAGCCAATGATTCGTGGTATTCTTATCACGACTTTAAAGATGAAACAGCATTTGATGAAAATATAAAAAGAATGAGAGCAAAATCGCTTTATAAAAACGATGTAAAAGTCGAATTTGGAAAGAAGATAATCACACTTTCGACTTGTTACGGCGCATCGTACGACGACCGTCTTGTTTTACTCGCCGTTGAAGAATAAATTAAAGGAGTTCTTATGGAAAACTTCGAAAAAAGAATCAAACGCGTTTTAATAACAAAAGAGGAAATAGATTCTGCAATCCAAAAAGTCGGCAAGGAAATAAGTGATTTCTACGACGGACGTCCGATATTGTTGGTGAGCATTTTAAAGGGCGCGTTCGTGTTTATGGCGGATTTGTGCCGCGCTATAACCGCGCCTTGCGAAATCGGCTTTATGGCTGCTAAAAGTTATTACAGCGGTACCGAATCGGCAGGTGTGGTTAAGATAACGATGGATTTAGACCAAGATATCAGCAAATATCACGTTATTATCGTTGAAGATATAATCGACACGGGAAGAACCTTAAAGGATATCGTTAAGATGTTAAAAGCGCGTAACCCGTTGTCCTTAAAAGTGGTAACGCTTTTGGATAAACCGTCAAGACGCGTCGTTGACTTTAAAGCCGATGTTTCGCTGTTCACGATCCCCGACCACTTCGTTATCGGCTACGGCCTTGATTGCGGCGAATATTATCGTAACTTGCCTTATATCGCCGAATACGATACTGATATTAAATAAGTTTTTAAAGATAAGCTTTTCTGTTGTAAGGCTTATCTTTTTTTACTGACCCCGTCACTATGGCGAGGGGCTTATACAAAAAAGCTGACAACAATTAGCTGTCAGCTTTTTATACTTTATTGCATCAAGTTAGCTTTTAGCATAAACTTCGATTTCATTTATGAAGCACCAAGAACCTCCTTCGCCCATATCAACAACGAGCTTCACATATCGAGCGGAAAGATTATTAACTGCGATATAAGCCCAACTTGGGTCGTTGCCTTCGGGAAGAGTAAGGTTACCAAGTTCTGTGAAGTGGCTGCCGTCAGTAGAAATATAAGCAACAATGCGTTCGGGGGCAACGATACCGGAATTGTTGCAGTTGAAAACATTAACTCTGATAGTATTGATATCGTAGGTATTTGCGCCGAGATCGATAACAACAGAACCAACACCGTTAGGAGCGTTGTTGCTGGGGGTAGCTGCACCTGCGTTGTAGTAGAAACCGAACCAATTAGAATCATAACTGCCGATATTAGTGGCAATACCGTCAGTAAGATTAGCATTATAACCGGGTTGTGCAGTTGCTTCTTCGCCACCGGAGTAGGGCTTGTGGAGCGCAACGTTAACGCCAGCGGCCTCTTCGTAGTGCAAGGGCGAGCCTTCGGTTTTTTTGCATACAGAACAGGTTTTGGGTTGACTATATGTTGCCGCGGTCCATTTATGTCCCTTGGCTATTCCTTCTGTTTCGCTACAAACCGAACAGGTTTTAGGTTTTGTGCACGTTGCTTCAATCCAAGTATGGCCTTTTGGTAGACCGGTCGCCATTCCGCAAATAGTGCAAGTGTCAAATTCTTTGCATGATGTTGCTCTTCGCCAATTATGTTTGCATTCAGAGTTGCTTAGAGCAATTGCACCGATTATGCCGCCTATTAAAGTAAGCAGTGCAATAATTGTTATTGGAATGAACCACTTCGATTTTTTGCTCTTTTTAGGCTCCTTTTCATTTTGTTTCACTGCTGGGTCATTTGCTATTTTAGTCACGGACGGTTTATGTTCGTCGTTTACCGTTGCATTTCTTATAGTGGGTTTTACATTGGTAATTAGGGACGGTCCAACCGTTTTGTCTGACGATACATCGTTTTGAATCTCGCTGTTTTCTGATTCACTGTTTTGCTCTTGAACGATTTGAGTTTCGACGTTTTGTTCTTTTACGTTAGTATCCTCAACGTTCTCATTTTCGTCTTTTTGCAAGTTGTAATTGCCAAAAAACAT
>JAGBUH010000073.1 GCA_017630915.1 Clostridia bacterium | reverse complement strand
TTTCCGCGGGGGGGTTTGGCCCGATTCCGTTAAGGTTCCCCGCCCGATTGAGTCCAAGAATCTCTTTTAACATTTTCACTGTTTCGGTTTCTTTGGGGGTCGGGTTCGCGTCGGGCGCGGGATTGATGGGGGTGGGGGTTGGGGTCGGGGTTGTTCCCTTAGTTTTTCCCGCGTCGTTGATTGCTAGAATCTGTTCGCCCGTAAACCCTAAATTAATAAGCGCGTTCAATTGTTCCTTTGTCATGGTCTTCTTTCTCCTTTGTACAAATTAATCGATTCCGAAAAAGTATTGGTAAATCCGTTTCAACATTTCATGGTCGGAAAGTTCTTCCCCGTCGGTCGGTTCCTGTTCGTCTTTGCGTTTTTCCAGAAATTCGCGTTCATACTGGATGTCGAACAGTTCCCCGCAAGCGTTCCACTGGTTCGGGTTGTATCGGGAGCGGTAAACCCCTTTACCGCTGTTTGATTGTATGACGTCGTCGCCATAAATGACGCCTACATGATGACAGTTCGGGCGGTCATTGTATCCAGAGGGAACTTGATTCCAGTTGACGCGGAAAACTAAAAGCCCGTCCTGCAATTGTGCGACCGACGGGGCGACGTCGGAACGTCGAACTAAATAGCGGTATTTCTTTGAATAGTTGAACGACCGCCATAGCCAATTTGTCCCCGCGCATTTGATATGTGCTGACAAACGAACAACCGCGATACAATCGACGTTGTTATAGTCCTGCCCGATAAGTTCGAGCGCGTTTTCCGCGAATTCTTTCCCCGTCATGGCGCGCTGTCCTTGTCTTTGTTGTTGTTTTTAATGTAGTCTGTCAGTTGAATCATTGCAATTGTGTTGTTATGTATCGCTTCAGTCCATTTTTCGCTTTCAGCTTTATGGTCTTCGCGTTCCCTGTTCAGAACATAAAATAACGCAATCACGCAAGCAATAGGGAAACCGAGGTTTTGTATAAAAGTGGTAATTCCCGCGACATCCATTTTATAACACTCCCCGTTATTTTATTTAAATATAAAGGTCGGATGAAATCACGAGCGCGCCCGCTCTGGTTACCTCTTCTGAAGGTTGCGTTAACCGTTCGTCCGACCTTTATTTTATTGTATAAAAAATAACGGGTTATTTCAACCCGTTATTAACTGAAAATTTCTTATTCTTCGACGATTTCGAAATTGATGTAGGGGTTGCCCCGCTGTGATTTTACCCCGGTGATAACGATAGCGGGGCGGTCTTCGACGGGTTCCGTTCCGAAAACGTCATTGTAAATATTGAATTTCTCAATAAATGCCCGTACTTCGGTTCTGTAAATACCCCGCTTTCCCTCGCTCGTTTCAAGTTCCATCGCGAGAACGTTATGTTTTTCCCCGTCGGAATCGATATAATCGGAGAATTCCCATTTAAGCGGTTTGACTGTTTGTTTAATCAATTCCTTTAAATTTGTGGCGTCGGCGGTCGTCCTCATCTTGAAAATAGCAATTTTTTCCGTGTTCATTTTTCTTTCTCCCTTCAAGTTTTTTGTTCGCGGATTTCAATCCGTACTTTATTATATCATTTTAAAAATGATTTGTTAATGGGTTAATAACCTATTATTTTATTTATTCTTGATTGAAATAAGCCCGAAATAACAATTCAGTATCATAATTTTCAAACTGGATACCGCCATATAAATACAAATCGGGGAACAGACAGTAACGTTTCCGAACCATTGTCAATTCGATTCCCTGACCGTTGTAATAATTATTTTTCTGGACAGTTTCCGAAACATAATACATTCCGTTTTTCATTCGATATATTCCAATGTCGCCGACGCTGACAATATGACTCATCCCGTTAATTTTCTCGCTTTTAATGTTCGTCGCGTCCGTAAAAAATGCGTTGTCTATCGCGTTACGGATGAAATCATTGTTTTCTGTCTGATAAAGCGCTGTTTCCTTTTTCCGCTTTGATATGGGACTGTTCAGCAGTAAAACCATAATTCTATCGCCGTTTTTCGACCTGTAAAGCATTTGCCCGCCCCGAATCATTTTTAACGCTGTTTTCATGAATCCCCAACCCGAATAATACGGGTTGCAAAGTTGATTCGCATTCCCTAGCAGAAAAACTTTAACGGGGGCTTGCCCCAATAGTTCGCGGTTTCGGTTTACCGTTTCGACGAAATGCAGGAAACAGTTAAATTCGTCTTTTATCGGACGTTCGCCAATCATTGCGATATGTTCGTCAAAAATGATTATATCGACGTTCGACCAATCACCGCCCCGAATCGTTGAAACAGTTGACAACGCCATCGCATAACCAAGACAACGCCCCGTTGCTTTGATCTTTCCTTTTTCGTCTGTTTCGGTTGAATAAAAACACGTTTGCCCGGATTTCCGAATTGGCTGTATTGTCCAATCGTTATCGCGGTTCAGTTTGGAAAACGGATTTGATTCCGACCCGCCCGCTATGGTTTGTATTTGGGACTGCAACCGACGCAACAGAATAAACGTTAAATCATTTTCGACCGCGTATTTTAACAAACCATACGTTTTCCCCGTTCCGCGACTCCCGACGACATCACAAAAAAGCCGGGTTTGGGAGTAAAGATACTCCCAATTGACCCAACCTTCGGCGGTATAGATTTTACTCATATTGTTTTTTAAACTCCAAATATAATTCGACGTTTTTCAATAGTTCAATATAATCTTTACTGCGTTTCATTTCGTATTGCGTTTCGATGATACTCGCGTTCCTTGATATATGGATTCGGTTTCCCGTTTCTTCGTCAATATAATCTAAATTGTCGTCATCATTATAGATAACAGTCGTCCCGCCCGCTTTATCCCAGATAAAGCCAATTTTAAAATTTTCCAGTTTTCCAAGTTCTTCGCTTGCGTATTCCGTTTTTTGTATAAGTTCGCCGTCGTCGTTAAAATATTCATGTTCTTTGTGTGTAACGCCCGATACAGTCACATGAACTTCTCCCGAGTCGTTCTCATATGCGTATCGTTTCGCCCCTTGCGTGATAAACCGATTATAATGCCCGTCGGGTTCCCATATGCCTATAACCTTTTCTTTTCCGTTGCGGTCTTTCGCGCTCGCCCCCCATTTGCGGGCATTCGCTTCGATTTCTTTATTGATTTCCGTTAAATCAATTTTTCCGATACATTTTATACTATCCGTATCACAGTAAACAATTTTTGAAATTCCGTTTTCATCTCTCCCGACCTGTTTCATGGCAAGATGGAGTTGCAAACGGGCTAGACAGGTCGTATAAACTCCCCATTGATAAGGGAAATTTGCCTTGAAAAGGTTTTTCAGCGTGATTTCGTCTTCATAGTTCGATTTGGAATACGTTCCGTCGGGTAAAAGTTCGATTAATTGATGTATGACGTCCTGAGCGCTCATTCCGTATATACTGTTCAGTTTGTTTTTACTCTTCATTAATTCATATTCCTTCCCCGCAACCCCCTTTAGTTCGGTTTTTAACCGATAGTAATTTTTTATGACGTTCCTGTATTCGTCGGGGAGCATTCCCTTTTTGGCAACCATACACTCCAAAACGCCGACGTTTTTATCATAAACGTATTGATCGTTTATAATCATTAAATCAATTTCGGTTATACAGCATTCGACATAATCCGCGGATAATATTCGACCGTTATCAAGTTCGGGGTTTAACGCGTCTACGCAACCATAAGACAAGTAGGGAATAGGTTCTGTTTCGTCTCTCAATCTGATAGACTTGAACTGAAATTTCCCAACGACTGAATACCCTTTTTCGATAAACCGTTTAACGCGTTCCATATCCTGCCCGTCAATCCATTTGTAACGCTCCATTGGGAATTCATGAATTAATTGTTGCGTCGGATACGCTGAACGGATGTCATAACTATAAACGTCTTCGACGATTTCCCCAACATGGAAACGGTTTGCATGAGTATTTCCCCCGCGCATAGCACCGCGCAAAAGTCTATATTCATCCTCACGCGGGAGCATATCCTTTATTTTGTCCCTGATCGGGAGCAACGCTTTTTTGCAATCGCGCCGAACATAGCCCGTTGAGGTTAATGGTATCGTGTACAATGTATCGTTATCATTCTGTAGGGTTCGGCGAACTGCTTCTTCTAATGTAATGACATCGTCAATGCAGTATAGCTTTTCATATTCGGTTAACTCTGTCCATGGAAAGCGCGTTTTCGTGTAGTCGAATTTCTGTCCGCTTTGTTTCCGAACTGAACAACCAGTGTTTTCTGCAAATTTTGCTAAACTCATATTTGATAACGCTAAACTGTCCCGAAACTCAACGTTTCCGATTTTACAATACAACGGTTTCCGTTCTTTTTTGAAAAAGCATTCATCCCCCTTGATTTCGAACTGACCAAGCAAAAATTGAAATTCAAATGCCAAGTTGTGAACATAACAGACTAACAGCGGGGATTTTTTCACGTTGTAGCGCATCCCGACAAAGGTACAGATTTTTTCAATCTTTTCCAGTAATACACGAAATTCAAACCATGTTCGACCCATGACAGATATGTTTTCGCCGAGTTGAAATTGCCAGACATACATAAAACTATGGGGCTTTAATTCACCGCGTTCGTCTTTTACTTGTATCGTAGTCGTTTCGATGTCGAACGCGGAAACGATATCTAAATAATCGGGTTGTTCTTTGTTCTTTTTACGCTGTCCCTGTTTCCGTTTTAATAAATCAATCGTTTTTGAAACGCGCATAGGGTGAATATCCGAAACCGATAAAATTGTCAATTAACTCACTCCTTCTTGTTTCTTCCTTTGTCTTTGCGTAATCTGTCCTGTTTTGCTTTCTCGCGCTTTGCTTTCCGTTCTGCTTGTTCTTCCAGTTTTCCGAGATAATCACTATACACCTGATCGATAAGGGAAGCCCCGTATTTTAAACTCATGCTTTCCATGTTTTCCCGTAAACGGGTTTGATCTGAAACAAACGCGTCAAAATCCCGCATCAATTCATCAAATTTCGCGGGGCGGGTGTACCCCTTTTCTTTGAGCGTCGCGAAATCGTCTACGTATTTATCAAACTCATAAAACGCTTTACGTGAACGCATAGCATTTCTTTTGTTTAGATAGGCATACCATTGTTTCAATTCCGATAGCGATTTTATCGTCAAACCGTATTCGTCTTTTAGATATTCCCACATTTCTAGCGCGTGTTCGTTCTCTTCCAGATAATTATCAAGTTCCTCGCGTCTTTGTTTCTCCCGTTGGTATCGTTCGCGACGTTTCGCCCGTTCCCGTTCTTTCCGTTCCTGTCGTTTCTTCTGTTCCTCTTCCTCTTTCCTTTTCTCATATTCGCGGGCGGTCTTTACAAATGCCCGCCCCGATTCCCGATATTCATAAATTTTGTTTAACCATTTCCGCATTTCCCGCGGGCTTGAAAGTTCCTTGAGTTTCGGAACGGGGAGAGTAGGGAGCCCCCGTTCCGCGAGTCGTCGGTTCTGTCTCTGCATTTTTGCCCGTTCCTGCACAAATTCGGCGCGGGCTTGTTTTGAGGGTTTATACATTATCTTTTCTCCCCTTCCTCATACGTTTTATTTGTTGATTATATTCGTTTTCAGCGCGGAAAAAGTTTATCCAAGCTACACACTGTTTTTCACTGGAACAGGAATCTATTAAAGTATTTATTACATGAGAACGTGTTACTAGGAACCCCAGATTATTACACTCATTCACGATATAATCGATTTTAGAAATGGTTTCCTTGTTTAAGGACATTGAATAAATTTTAACGTTTTTCATTTTTTCTTCTCCCTTCGTTATTCGAAATGATAGGGGACTAAATCGCGTTCCCAGTTTCGCATGATTCGCAAAATATCCCAGTTCATTAAACCGCGTTTTACAAAAAATACTTTGATCGTCTCCCAGTGTTCCCCGTCGTCGCTTGTTTCCTCACAGATGAAACATTCTCCCATAGATTGCCAATTTTCATCATAACGAATACGACCCCTTTTAAATACTCTCGCTTTCGATTCCATTTGTAAAACTCCTCTCTATTAATCCTTCCTTGTAAAGGTCGGATATGATAACATTCGCTTTTTTCAGCGGGATTTCTCCCCAGAATCTACCTAGATAATTATAACATTGAACGCGGTCAAAACCGCGCCCAATGTTAGATTTTTGTTTTTCTGATTCGGCTATCAACGTAACCCTACAAATTGTCATTGCTTGAGAATACTTCATGTTAATACCTCATTCCAGAACTAATTTTATCGCGCCCGTTTTCACTGTAGAATCACGCCGTTTTTCTGCCCGTCGTCGGTTCCATTCATTATATGCGTCTTTCCGCGTTTTATACTCTCCCAGAATCTCCCCTTTACAATCGATAACCCAGTGATATTTTTTCGGAATTTTCACGCAAACACCGTTAAAACGGGCGTCTAGAACCTTGTCACCTTTTCGAACGTCTTCTACGCATAATACAAGCGTTTCAGCGTCGAGCGAGTCAGTAAAACAAACCGAATGCCATTTCTTTTCCCTATCACGTTCAATTAATAACTCTAGTTCGCCCCGCGGTAAATCAAAGTAGCCCATAATGTTACCTCTCTTTCTCCCCGTTTCGCCGTTAGGACAGCGTAGTTTCAATCTTATTTGCTCACAAGTTCAACAGAAATCCATGTGCCTGATATTTCCCAATCTTTCACATAATAATCAGCATAATCAGACTTAAAATCAAGTTTACTCATTCGCTGAGCAAAAACATAACCATCAATGGTTCTAATATAAAATGTGGTATCTTGTGAAAACATTGATGCGAACATTTGAACAGTGAACTTGTTTTTCATTGTCTTTCTCTTTCTCCCCGTCGCGCCGATAGGTCAGCGGTAATATTAATTAATGGTCAGTCCCGTAACCGTAATCGAAAATTCGTTTTCCATTCATTGAAGTTATACACATTTTCAGCGGGTCAGTGTGATCATGCCATGTACCGCTAAATTGAACCTTTAAGGGGGTTCCATTATTCTTTATCAAATAAAGATTTTTAATGTCAATAGAGTAACAATCATCTAAATCCATTTTATCAAATATCTCGCGTGCTGTACAAATAGCGGGCGTTGTGGTTTCTCCCTCAATCGTATAAGTTACAAGATACATATAATCATTTGTTGATTTCAAACTCATACAACCGTCGGAATCGATTTTAAAAATAGCACTCATTATATAACCTTCTTTCTCCCCGTATAGCCGATAGGTCAGCGTATCTTTCAGGATGCCTTATTATACCACATATTATTAACATTGTCAACAGAAAATTATTAACTTTATCCCCATGTTATTAACCTGTGGATAACTGGGGAAA